>JAHELQ010000303.1 GCA_024644125.1 Candidatus Aminicenantota bacterium
CATCAAATACTCAACTGCGAAATCGAGCTTGATTTTGCCGGTATTGAAGCTGAAACCCAATGAAGCGACATTGTAATCGATGCTGGGTAATAGGAAATTCTGGGTTGCCAGAGGAGATGGGCCCGGATCGGTGTAGAAACCGGCTCTCAGGGCAAACGCTTCCGAGAACAAGTACTCGATTCCGAATCTAAGTTGAACAGTATCTTCCCAACGGAGATCCAAATCAAGCGCACCACCGAGTACCAACTGCCACAGCGCATCATCCAGAGTTGCGGGGATGGTGTCCAGTTTTTTCCAGTTGGTGAAATGGACATCTGCCGTAATGGTCAGTTTATCCATGGGTTTTACCGCGATTCCCGCAGCTAACCAGAGAGGGAAAGTTGCTTCCCGTTCGAGTCCGCTCGTAGTGGGAAGTCCGAAAATGTCGAGCATTTCCATGGTGGCGTCGCCTTTCAATGTGACCTTGTAAGGGGTCTTGAAATAGATGCCTACGCTGAACTTATCGGAGGGTTTGAACAAGGCGCCGATGGTGGCGTTAAAACCCATACCGCTAAGATCTTCTTCGTACTGGCCGATGCCCGGCTTTTTGACTTTCAGCATTCCGTAGTTCATGTTCAAAGACAAACCGATGGAGAACTGATCGCTCACTTTGTAAGAGATGGAGGGGGCCACGGTCATAACGCCGACCTGGCTTTCCCATGTGAAAGCGACGCCGTTCGAAAGCCAGAGGAGATCGTTGCCGTTCCATTCCGCACCTGCGCCACAGGGCATATAAGCCAAAATCCCAACAGTCATTTTGTCGGAAATCGGCTTAAAATAGCCCAAAGCCCCGGTGGGGTAGACGCGACTCTTAGTCTCGGTGTCGATCCCCAGCAAATCAAACTGATAGGTTCCTTTCGGCAAAATGAAGCTTCCAAAAAGTGACAGGCTGGGAGCTTCCATCTGCGATAAACCAGCGGGATTGTAATACACTGCACTGAAGTCATCGGCCAGGCCGACAAACGCGCCACCCATTCCGATAGATTTCGAGCCGACTCCATTCAGGTTCAACCCATTGGCTACCAGGCTACCAGTAAGAAATAGCCCTAAGGCCAGGACTAAAAAAGATTTGATGAATTTATACATTATACCTCCTCGTGTTTCTGTGAACACATTTTAGGTGTTTCTAACTCTCCATTTTTCTCTGCTCTACATTCTTCAGTCTATCGGTATTCCAATTTTTCAATCTTGCTCGAACCTAATGATGCATTATAATAAAAATAAATTTTTTTTTCAATATATACCTTCAAATTTCACAATTTCCCGTTTATTTCCCGAAGAGCACATAATCCTTGACTTTTCAGTCATTTTTTCATATATTCTAAATTTACTAACGCTAAGGAGAGTGATATGAAATTTGAACACGAAAAAACGAACGTAATTTTAAAATGGTTCGAAGAACTTAGTAAAATTCCCAGATGTTCCAAGCATGAAGAATTAATCGGTCAATGGCTTGTCGATTGGGCGACCGAGCACAACTTTGAAAAAGATATGGATGACGCTGGAAATATCGTGATAAAAGTACCCGCGACACCGGGTTTCGAAAATTCCCCCATTGTGGTTATTCAGGGTCATATGGATATGGTTTGCGAGAAATCCAAAAAATCCAACCACGATTTTTCCAAAGATCCCATCACATTCGTATATGAAGGCGAATGGTTGACCGCTGACGAAACCACCCTCGGAGCCGATAACGGAATCGCTATCGCGATGGCGTTGGCGTTGGCCGTATCCGACGATACCCCGCATCCTCCCCTGGAACTTCTCTTCACTGTGGATGAGGAAACCGGTCTGACCGGGCGGAATCAATACAAATCTCACTCTTCCCCTTCAATACGAGGGTGTGCCCACGGGATACAAACCCCATAGACTGATTGCCGGGGGCATGAAGGGCGGTCATTCGGGGATCGATATCGCACTGGAAAAGGCGAACGCTATTAAAGTGTTAGGTCGTGTGATGAATGAGATCGCCGTCAACATGGATCTCCGTCTGGCCCATTTGCAGGGCGGCAGCGCGCACAACGCCATCCCCAGGGATAGCGAAGCGGTTGTACTTTTCCCCGAGGCGGCATGGGAACAAGCAAAAGATATCGTCGCAGGGATGGTGCAAACTCTAAAAGCGGAATTTGTGAATACCGATCCTGATTTGCATGTGGATTTGGAACAATACGTCGGAGGAGACGTTGATCAGGCTGCAACTACGGCAGAGACTATTAAAGCCGTTGATTTTATCGCAGCCATGCCCCATGGAGTGGACGCCATGTCCACAGATATCGCCGGTTTAGTGGAAACATCCAACAATTTCGCCAATATCAAGATTGAAGACAATACAATCAAAGTGCTCACCAGCCAGAGAAGCTCGGTTGTCTCCCGCCTGAAAGCTCTGACCAACAGAATCGAAGCTGTAGCGAAAATTGCCGGCGGCGACGCGGTGAGCGGCGATGGATATCCTCCGTGGCAGCCGAATATGGAATCCCTATTGTTAGCCAGGGCGAAAGAGGTTTATAAAAAACAGTTCGGGAAAGATCCAGTTGTAGAAGTCATTCATGCGGGATTGGAGTGCGGCATCATTGGAGACAAGAATCCCGGTATGGATATGCTTTCCATCGGCCCCACGCTGAAATACCCCCATTCTCCGGATGAAAAAATTCATGTCGGAACCATCGGTATGGTGTGGGATTTCATCTGTCAGCTCATGCTGGAATTGAAATAGAATCAAGAATTATATACAGGGACGGTTGGGATACGTAATCTCAACCGTCTATTTTTTCCCGCTCTCCTTCTCCTGGTGGAGCTTGATAGCCAATTTACGGACAACAGGGCTGACGTTTTTATCGCGGGTTATCGCCTTGAGATCGCGGGCATATAGGCGGTTCAAGTAGCTGATCGCGTTTTTGACCGGAGTCTTGGGGTTGTGAGTCAATTCGAGTATGATCGAATAATTTTTCGTCCACTCCCTATTCTTGGTGATTTCATTTAAGAGTTCCAATGACAAACTCCGGTTTTTCACCACCAGCGAGACCTCGTCCTGGGTAATCTTTGGGCTATGAATGACGGCCATCGACACCATCTTGTTGGGGTCGCGAATCAGGATCATGCGATCGGCCCTGGTACCCGTTAACGCCAGTTTGATCCGTTCGGAAACGCTCATTTCGTTGATGCGTTGCAGGGAGGTCATTGTTTTTTCCTCAACCAACTCTTGCGGCTCGTCACCGCCTTCGGTCTCGTCTGCTTTAGCGGGGGATTTTTCAGACAGTTCACGCAAATCTTCAAGGACCTCATCCTTGCTAATATTGGGCCTGGACTGGTCCGCAAGATAATAATCGTGGATTTCCCTGGTTTTGCCTTTTATGAAATTATCCGCATTGGGATTCATATCTATTTTGTCCAGAATCTCTGGGAACGCGATCAGTTTTATCTGGTTCTCGAGTAACATCTCCAGCATGGGGAATGTGCCGCCCGCGGCTATTTTTTGAAGAAATTCCGGAGGAAACGCCTGATTGTGTATTATTTTCCCGATGATCGCTTCGTTCTTGAAATTTAAGGCTTCCAATAACACATAATAGGCCACCCTATGGTTCGCTCCTGTCTTTCCAACATAGGATGTTTTGGTTGAGTCTGCAATCTGCCGAAGCAGCGGTAGCGCTTTGGATTTATGATCCGGGTTGCCGAGAAAAAAAACCAGGCATTCGAGGTATTCTTCTTCAGTAAAAGGCAATTGCCTGGCGAATAGCATCTCCAGAACCTCTGCCGATGCGTTGCCGTCCACTAATTTCTGAACCAGAGTGTTGTTTGATAGAATTTTATTCATTTTTTAAAAAGTTTTCCAATTTCGCTGGGTTCAATTGAACCCTGAGTGAACGATTGGAATTCTTGAAACGGGTTATTTCGGCGCCATTGACGAACAAGCGCAGGCCCGCGGGATTTCCGAGGGTAAGGATTAAATCGTACCCTTTGAATATCTGAACCGTTCCCTGCTCAAACACGCTCGATGTAACTGCTTTCCCCCCCCGCACCACCTGGATCCAGCATTTGTCGAGGAATTCGATCCTGACATCGATGGGGGATCGATCGTAACTGAAGTCCCTTGCGTCTATACCGGCCAACAAATTAGCGTTGAGGAACGGCGTTTTTCCGCCGGTGACTTCCTGAGCCTCAGCTCCCTGCTTACTGAAATCCACCACTTGAAACAGATTGGCTTTGGATCGGTAAAAAAAACAAAAAATTGAGACAATCAAAATCAACAGCACTGATGCGGTGAGAAATAAATTGCGTTTTTTGAAACTGGAATATCGCAATTTTGAATAATACTGCACCGGGTCGTTCTTTTTCCCTTCCAATATATCCTGAATCTCCCGTCTGTGTTCCTTAAAAAAAACCTCCTGGTTGGCGCCGACGGCCTTCAGGTATGTTTTCAGGAAATTTTTTGCGTAAAACACGCCGGGAATTTGGCTGAAATCGTTACGTTCCATCGCCTCGAGTAACCTGGGATTGAGGTGAGTGATTTTTGCGATCTCTTCGATCGAAACATTTTTCAGTTCCCTTTCTTTTTTTAGTTGTTCGCCCAAACCAGTCATTATGCTTTTATTTTAACAATCCGCGTTAATATGTCAATATCAAATGATAAAAAAAGGCGGTTTCTCGCGCAGGCAACTTGCCATCTAGTTAAAATAAAATTATAATCTTAACGTGCGAGGTAGAGTGTGAATAAAAAAGTGACTGTTTCAATTTGGATTCTCTCATTGGTTTTGACGCTGGCCATTGCAGTTTACCAACGGTTGACAGGTCCAACCCATCCTGTCAAAGGGACCGAGACGATCGGGGAATCGGTAGTCAAATACCGTCTTTTGCGGAGTTATACGGAATTTAAATCTGTACCGGTAAAAATCGAAGCGGAGGATCCTCAGGTAACCGCGCAATTAATGTACCGGCGATATAAAACCGACGATCCATGGGGCTCGATGGAAATGAGGCGGAACGGCGACATGCTGGAGGGGGAGATACCGGGTCAACCCAGGGCGGGCAAGGTCGAATATTCCATCCGGTTGGCAAAAGGCGACGATCAACTGATACTGAATCAGGAGCGCGCTCTCGTCATGAGATTCAAAGGGGAGGTGCCGGCATTTGTATTGATCTTCCACATCCTTTTTATGTTTGCCGGAATCTGGCTGGCTATTCGCACCGGTTTGGAAACGCTCCGCCCAAACGGGGATTTCGCCATTCTTGTGAATTGGACACTACTGACGGTGTTCATCGGCGGCATGATCCTCGGGCCGATTGTGCAAAAATTCGCGTTCAGTGATTTTTGGACGGGCTTTCCGTTCGGCACGGATTTGACGGATAACAAGACCTTGCTGGCGGTGATTTTTTGGGTGGTGGCCTATTATCTCAAACGGAAAAGTAAATGGTATGTGCTGGCGGCCGCGATACTGATGCTCGCCGTTTACCTGATTCCCCACTCGGCGATGGGATCCGAGCTGGATTACAACTCCGGCAAAATGCGCAATAAATATAGTTATCATTACATTCTGGAAGAGGAAGGGAGATCTCGGGTTTCCTGATTCTTCACATTTATATTTATGGTTCGCCGTGGCCGCCAATATGAACGGAGCCTCGGCGGCCCGGGGAGATGAGATATGAGGCAAGAACAATTCCGTCGTGAAACCGACTCTATGGGAGAGGTCAGCGTGCCTGCGGAGGCGTATTGGGGCGCCCAAACCCAACGGGCGGTGGGAAATTTCGTCGTTAGCGGACTGGTGTTTCCCAGGGGCATGATTTATGCGCTGGCTATCATCAAAAAATGTGCTGCCATGACAAACCGCGAATTGGGTTTGCTGGAAGAAAGGATCGCCGGAGCCGTTATCCAGGCCTCGGACGAGCTAGCGTCGGGTGAGTTAGACCGCCATATGGTGGTGGATATCTTTCAGACCGGCTCGGGAACCTCGACCAATATGAACGCCAATGAAGTTCTCGCCAACCGGGCAAACGAGATTCTTGGTTTCCCCATCGGCGTCAAAAAACCGGTGCATCCCAATGATCACGCAAACAAAGGGCAATCCAGCAACGACGTCATCCCATCCGCGATCCACATCGCCGCGCTCCTGGCTTTGACGCGAGATTTGCTTCCGCCGCTTACCGAGCTCTCCGTTGTGTTGGAGAAGAAGGCGCGATCGTTTTTTCATGTCATCAAGAGCGGCCGAACCCATCTTCAAGACGCGACTCCAATCCGCCTGGGACAGGAAGTGGGGGGGTATGCCCATATGGTTCGCCGCGCCGTATCCAGGATCGAACATACCTTCGAGTCTCTATCGGAGCTTCCGCTCGGGGGTACGGCGGTGGGGACAGGTATTAATACCCATCCCGATTTTGCCCGTAAAACCATCGACGGCATCAACCGCGCCACCGGTTTGAATTTTAAGGAAGCTGCCAATCACTTCGAAGCGCAAGGCGCCCGGGACGCGTTGGTGGAGGTGTCGGGAGCGCTCAAGGGCGCGGCGGTCAGTTTGATGAAAATCGCCAATGATATTCGCTGGTTGGGTTCTGGCCCCCGCAACGGTTTGGGGGAAATTTTACTACCGGAGGTTCAGCCGGGCTCATCCATCATGCCGGGCAAGGTGAATCCCGTTATTCCGGAAGCGTTGATCCAG
>JAHELQ010000304.1 GCA_024644125.1 Candidatus Aminicenantota bacterium
GGATCATTTTCGCCGGAACAATATTCCGGTGTCTCATCTTGTGATGGGATTGGCGCCCGACGGCGGCCGGTTGCCGGAGGAGGCGCGCGCCGTGATTGGCCGGGCGATCGAGGCGGGGATCCATGTGGATTGCGGGCTGCATGATTTTTTATCCGAAGACCCTATTTTGGCGGAGCTGGCGAAGCGACACAATGTCATTATCCGCGATGTCAGAAAACCGCCGGACCGCTCGATACTTCATTTTTTTACCGGCAAAATCGAAGAGGTGCAGGCCAAAAAAATAGCTATCCTGGGGACCGATTCGGCCATCGGCAAGCGGACCACCGCCTGGCTGCTGGTGCAGGGATTGAATGACGCTGGGATTCACGCTGAAATGGTGGGCACCGGTCAAACCGCCTGGATGCAGGGGGCGAAATACGGAGTGATTATGGATTCTTTGGTGAACGATTTCCTCTCGGGGGAGATCGAGCACGCGGTATGGTCCTGCTGGAACGATCTAAAACCTGAAGTGATTGTCATCGAGGGACAGGGCAGCCTGATGAATCCCGCCTATCCCGGAGGATATGAACTCATGGCGGCGGGCCGTCCCGATTTTGTGGTGTTGCAACACGCGCCGGCGCGGGAAGAGTACGATGGCTTCCCCGGTTATCGGATACATCCGTTGTTCCAGCAAATCGAAGCCATCGAAAAGTCTTCGAGAAAACCGGTGCGGGCCATCACCCTCAATCATGAAAAGATGACTGCCGATGAGATTCCGGGAATGTGCTCCGCCATCCGGCAAATAACCGGTCTTCCGGCGTTCGATGTATTGCTGGATGGACCCGATGGCCTTGTGCGAGCCCTGAAACCGTTTATAAAGGAGTCATGATGGGACGTGATGCGCTGGTGGTGTTCGACCGCTTGATTGTCGGTCCGGCGGTGGTGGAAAAGAACCGCTTGACCGCTCCGTACCGGCTTGTCTGGAATGGACGTGAAGAGAGCACTGAGCTTGTCTACAAATTCGAAGAGGATGTGTTCGATCCCGGGGATCAGGTGTCGTTGAACCTGGCGTCGATGGCGGCTGTCCAGGTGGCGCTCAACTATGGTTTGTTTTGTCGCGAGTTGGTCTTCCACGGCCACTTTGACGAGACGGACAAACGATTTCTTACTGATATGGCTGAAAACACTTCCCGGGAGATATATGTCAAAAAATTTCTGGAACCGAATCCTTACTTGATCGGTTCCGCGGTTGGCATGCAGCCTGAGAAGAGCGAACGGTATCTGGCGGCCCGTCTTGAATTTCCCGATATCATGCCGTCTGCCACAAAGATCCGCTGGCAACTCTGGTCTACCGAGCGTAACCGTCACGCGATTCTGTCGAGCGGCGGCAAAGACAGTTTGCTCTCGTATGGATTGCTGAACGAGGGCGGCTTCGACGTGCATCCGCTATTCGTCAACGAGTCCGGGAGGCATTGGTTCACCGCGTTGAACTCGTACAAATACTTTAAAGAAAATGTCCCGAACACCGGGAGAGTCTGGACCAATTCAGACCGGGTGTTTAACTGGATGTTGCGGCACATGCCGTTTGTTCGCCGGGACTTCGCCAATGTCCGCAGCGACGAATACGCCATAAGGCTCTGGACAGTGGCGGTTTTTTTATTCGGTGTGTTGCCATTGGTACACAAACGGGGCATTGCCCGGATTTTGATTGGAGATGAATTCGATACCACCCGCCGTCTGTCATTCAAGGGCATCACTCATTACGACGGCCTTTACGATCAAAGCCGGTACTTCGACAACGCGATGAGCCGTTATTACATGCGCAAAGGTTTCGCGGTCAGCCAGTTTTCGATACTCCGCCCGATGTCCGAATTGTTTATCGAAAAAGTTCTCGCTCACAGGTACCCTGAATTATTGAACCAACAGGTGTCCTGTCACGCCGCCCATAAGGAAGGGGAACGGATCCGCCCATGCGGCCGTTGCGAAAAATGCCGGCGCATCGTCGGCATGCTCACCGCCGTCGGCGTGGATCCGGGACTATGCGGCTATTCCGCAAGCCAGATCGAGTATTGTCTCAAAAGTATCGAGACCATGGATATCCACCAGGAATCGGTCTGTGTCTCCCAGGTGAAATTTTTACTCCGTGAGAAAGGGATTTTGCAATTTAAAGAATCCGGGAAAAAAATGATCCGGCAACGGCTGGAGGTATTGAAGCTCCGTTTTGATCCGGAACGGTCGCCTATTGATGAGATTCCCGTGGATTTGCGGCCGATTTTATTTGGAATTTTACTTAAACATACCGATGGAGCCCTATTTAGAGCCGGACGGGAATGGCGGGAATTCGACCTGATGAACGATCCGTCGATGCATAAACCGTATGCGTTCGAGCAAGCTCCGCCCGCCAGGGCCAGAGGATCGGAACAGCAACCGGTGGATAAAGAGAAATCTTATTTGTGGGGAGAAATGACCTGGCCGGAGGCGGAACAACGGTTCGAGGAGGTTGATATCGCATTGCTCCCGGTGGGCTCGATCGAACAACATGGACCGCACTTGCCGCTTGATACCGACGCGTTCGACGCCGAATACCTGGCTCATAAAGTGGCGGAAGCGTGCAGTAGCCCTCCTCCGTTGGTGTTGCCCTTGATTTCCTATGGCATTTCGTACGAGCATAATAGCTTTAAAGGGACGATCGACATCCGCAATCAGACCCTGTCGAATCTGGTCTATGACATCGGAATGAGTGTCGCGAGGAATGGTATTTGCAAATTGGTCATTATCAATGGGCATGGCGGCAATGTTCCGGCTCTCAATTAAGCTGCCCAGATGATCAACCGGGACGCGGGGATCTTTGTGTGTGTGGATAGCGGGGAAACCAGCGATGTGGACATCTATAAGACAGTGGAAGTGCCGAACGACGTCCACGCAGGGGAGATCGAGACCAGTACCAGTCTGGCGGTGCGCCCCCACCTCGTGAAGATGGAACTCGCAACCCGTTCTGTACCGGAATTTTCCAGCCGGTATCTCAATTTTACATCCCACCGGGGCGTACTGTGGTATTCCTATACCCAGAAGTTTTCCCCCAATGGAGTGATCGGCGACGCCACCAAAGCGACGCCTCAGAAAGGGAGAAAGATCTGGCAAATCATGATCGCGCATTTGGTGTCGTTGGTGGAAGATCTAAAGGATCTGACCCTGGACGAGATTTACAACCGCCGGTATTGAGACGCGGACAGGGGGAGGTGAGGGCGTGAAGATTACGGGTATTGAGGCCTGGAAGGTGGAGATGGGGTTGACCGAACCCTATGCCATCGCCTACGAAACGATCTCGACCGCCGGCAATGTGTTTTTGCGGGTGGAGACGAATGAAGGGATTTCCGGCTTCGGGTGCGCGGCCCCGGATTTGCAGGTTACGGGTGAAACTCCCGAGAGTGTGCTCGACGCATGCCAGACCGCGATTCCTGATGTGTTGAACGGCTCCGATCCGTTGCGCATAGCCCTTCACATGCATCGTTTAAAAGAATTATTAAGGAATCAACCGTCGGCGCGGGCCATGGTGGATATGGCGCTCTACGATATTCTCGGCAAGAAGGCGGGGCTTCCGGTATATATGCTGTTGGGCGGATTTCGCAAGCACATCAAGACCACTGTGACAATCGGAATTTTGTCTGTGGAGGAGACTGTCGAGCGGGCGAAAGATTTAGTCGGACGTGGATTTAGAGCATTGAAGATCAAAGGGGGCAAGGATGTGTCCGAAGATATTCTGCGGGTGCTGAAGGTCCGGGAAGCCGTAGGCAAAAAAATCGAACTTCGCTTCGACGCCAATCAGGGATATTCGGTCGATCAATCATTGGAATTCTTTCAGGCCACCCGGCCGGCGAAACTCGAGCTGTTGGAGCAACCGACGCCCAAAGGACAGCCTGATCTACTGGGGATGGTGACCCGGAGGGTGCCGATCCCGATAATGGCGGACGAGAGTTTGATGAATCTCAGAGACGCGTTCCGGTTGGCCCGGCGTAGCCTGGTGGATATGGTCAATATCAAGCTCATGAAAGTGGGAGGGATATCTGAAGCGTTACAGGTGAACGGGGTAGCCAGTGCGGCCGGCCTGGAGGTGATGGTGGGATGCATGGATGAATCGGGTCTGGCGATCGCCGCGGGCCTGCATTTCGCCCTGGCCCGTCCCAATGTCATGTACGCGGATCTTGACGGGCATCTCGACCTTATAAACGATCCGGCCGCGGATGCGGTCATTTTAAAAAACGGCATTCTTTATCCTACGCAAAAACCAGGACTCGGCTTTGATTTGAGTTGAATTGGGGAAAAGAGGGGGTTACTCGTCCAGGTGTTTTTGGATGAGTTCGTTGATGATTTTTGGATTGGCCTGGCCTTTGGTCTGGGCCATGATGCGGCCGACGAAATAGGCTGCCATTTTTTTATGGCCGCTGCGATATTTATCGACCTCTTTGGGGGAGGTCTCGATAAGTTCCAGGAGCATGCGCTCGATCTCGTCGCGGTTATCCATTTTCTGGATTCCTTTCTCGGCTACGATATCTTTGGGCGATTTGCCGTCCAGAACGTCCCGGAAAATTTCTTTGGCGATTTTCCCTGTGATCTCGTCGGTTTCCACCATGTGAATCAATTGAGCCAATAGGTCTGGAGTGAAGCTCAGGTCGCTCAAGGTCTTGTTTTCCTCTTTGAGGACTCTCATCAATTCGGTCCGAAGCCAGGAATCGATTTTTTTGTGGTTGTCCGTAACGAGAGCGGAGGCTTCGAAAAAGTTTGCGATACCGGGATTGAACATATAAAACGAGGCGGCTTTGGCGTCCATGTCGAAGCATTGTTCGAAACGGGCTCGCTTCTGTTGGGGAAGTTCAGGGAGTTCGGTCTTCCAATGCTGGATATCGTCATCCGAAATATCCAGGGCGCCGAGATCCGGCTCTGGGAAATAGCGGTAATCGAATTCCTCTTCTTTGCGGCGCATGAGGCGGGTTACATTTTCTTTGGTATCCCATAGTTTGGTGCATGATTCGATTGTTATGCCATTCTCCATCATCCTGACCTGTTGGTGGAATTCATATTCCAACGCTTTGGCCAGGAACCGGAACGAATTGAGATTTTTGATTTCCACCTTGTAATCCGGTAGGGGATCGCCTTTTTTACGTACCGAAATATTTCCGTCGCAACGAAGACTGCCCTCTTCCATATTGCCGTCGCTAACACCGATATACATTAATGTCAGGCGCAGAATGTGCAAAAAATCCACAGCCTCTTCCGGAGTTTCGATATCCGGTTCGGTGACGATTTCGATGAGGGGGATGCCTGAACGGTTGAAATCCACTTTGGTCTGCGGCGGATTTTCCATGTGAATCGATTTGCCCGCATCCTCCTCGATGTGGATGCGGTCGATACCGATCCGTTTTCCGTTTATGTCGATGTATCCCTTGCGGGATACCGGTACCTCGTATTGGGTGATCTGGTAACCTTTAGGTAGATCGGGATAGAAATAATTTTTCCTGGCGAAATAGGAACGCTGGTTGATGGAGAGATTTAAGGACATAGCCGCCAGTACCGCGTAATGGGCCGCCTGTCGGTTCATCACCGGTAACGCGCCGGGAAGTCCCAGGCATACGGGGCAAATATTTGTGTTTGGGGGGGAATCGTACCGGGTGGAACACCGGCAGAATAGTTTGGTCTCCGTTAAAAGTTGTGAGTGAATCTCGAGACCGATAACCGCTTCATACATCTAATTCTTTTTTTTACTGTTTTTTTTGGGTTCATCCTCTTCCAGGATTTCCATCTTCTTATACAGAATACGCCCGCAGTTTTCGCAAATAAAGAGGTCGTTGGTGGTGATGAGTTCATTGAGGATCTGCGGTCTTATCTTGACGTTGCACACGCCGCAAAAGTCGCTTTCTACAAAGGAAACCGCTTTGCCGAATTTTTTGTCGAACAGGTTGTCGTAGATCTTCAGCATGTTTTTGGGTGCCCTTTCGCGGATTTCGATTTTGATTCTTCTCTCTTCTTGAAGTCTTGTTTGGTGGTAGGTCAGCGTGGTTTTGAAATCCTCGATTTTTTTATTGTATTCGCCGGCGATGGCATTGAATGCCTGCTCGCTTTCCCGGATTTCGTTCATGATTTCATCGGATTGAACCATCTTTTCGATGATTTTTTCCTCTACGACGCCGATTTGTTCCTCTTCGTATTTGATTTCCGCGATAAATCCCTGGTATTCTTTATTGGTGGTGGCCTTGTTCATCTGTTCTTTGTATTTGCCGATTTTTTCTTTTACCAGGAGGATATCTTTTTCCAGCATTTCCCTTGCTTTTACGTTTTCCTGCAATTTTTGCTTCGACTTTTCGATAATAGTGACTTTGCCGTCCCGCTCGTTTTCCAACTGGCTGATTTCCACCGGGATCTCTTTTATGGTGGTCTCTATTTCCTTGATTTGGTTATCCTTCTTCTGAAGCTGATATAGAATCTCTAAACCTTCTTTCAATGAAGCTCCTCATAATTAGTAGAGTGGGCCCACCAGGATTCGAACCTGGAACCTACCGGTTATGAGCCGGTGGCTCTAGCCGTTGAGCTATAGACCCACATTCAGCTAGTTTGCAATGTTTAGGTTATCAGAATATGCGGTTTCTGTCAAGTCGGCGGGCCTTCTTTTGAGGTTTTGACATAACCGCTTTCATGGCCCCGGGATAACCGG
>JAHELQ010000305.1 GCA_024644125.1 Candidatus Aminicenantota bacterium
CTTCCCAAAGCGGATCACCATATCGGTGGAGGAAATTCCCCGGTACATACCGCCGCCCAAATAGGCGTAAACGAGATTGTAATCGGACTTGAATTCCCGGTCGCCCAGAGATTCAGCCTGGAAGAAAACCTCGCCCTCGACTGTCGGTTCGACTATTTCCAAAGCGGATTCTTCCTCTACGTTCGGTTCATTGCTAAGGTTCAGAGGGCCGGCTTCATGGTTGATGCGCATCACCAACCCCTTTAGCACGCCGCCGGGACCCATTTCGTCAAAATCCATCGGGCCGGCGCTCATCGCCAACAGGTAGCGTACAGTTTCGGTCCAGCGCACCGGCGAGGTGATCTGCTCCACAATGTTGTCGAGCATGGCGCCAGGCTTGTAGGGTCTTGCGGTGACATTGGAAATGACAGGTATCTTGGGCTCGGCGTAGGTGAACTTTCTGGCTAATTTCTTGAATTTCTTTTTAGCCGGCTCCATATAAGGAGTATGGAAGGCTCCGCTCACATTCAGTACCCTGTAATGAGTGGCCCCTCCGTTCAAGAACAGCGATTCCGCCGCCTCGATATCTTCCCGCGGCCCGGAAATCACAATTTGAAAAGACGAGTTGTAATTGGCCACATGAAGAGTGGAAAGCCTGTGTTTGGCGATGAGTTCTTCGACCTTCGCTTGCTCCATACCAAGCACAGCCGCCATACCACCGCCTTTGGCCTGGCTCATGAGTTCGCCCCGTTTTTGCACCAATTTCAAACCAGTCTCAAAATCCACCACTCCGGCGGCGAACAAGGCGCTGAATTCCCCGACGCTATGGCCCGCCAGATAAGAAGGAGCGCCTCCTTCCAGCGACCGTTTGAGATAGTTCAAGGAATTGACCACAAACAAAGCGGGTTGCGTGTACTGTGTTTTCACCAGATTTCCGCCGGGATCTTCGAGACACAACTCCTTGATCGAATACCCGAGAATCTCATCCGCCGCTTCTGTCAAATCGCGGAATTCGTCGAACAATCCTTCGCCCATTCCCTTTTGCTGGGACCCTTGACCGGGAAACAGATATACCTTCATCTCTGCTATCTCCTTTTCCTATTTATATATTCTTGTAAACAAATTTTTGCCGGCACAGTTCCACCGATTACCGATGGTTTGCCTTTGAATTGATGATTAGCCGGAGAAACGGCAATCAATCACTGCCGTGATTCCTTGACTTCCTGTACTTGCTGGGAACAATTCCGAAATGTTTCTTGAAAACGCGGCTAAAATGGATGGAAGAACAAAATCCCATTTGAAGGGAAATTTTGCTGACTTTCAACTCGCCGGAGGTGTGCAACAAATAAGCGGCACGTTCCATTTTTTCCTGGATGATAAAACTATGCAACGTGACATTTTTTTGCGATCTAAATTCCCTCGACAGATGCGAGCGATCGACGTTCAGTGCATTGGCGATGAAGGTTACGCTGATCTCCTTCATCTGATTGTTGTCCAATCCCCTGATAAGCGTCGTTACTTTTTCCGATAGAGAAACATTGCTCATTTTTTAGCCTTTACATTCTCTTCACAATCATTTTTAATTGTTGAAAATATTTCTTGATCTTTTTCAATCACACTTACGGCGAAAAAACTCCCAAACAATTGTCAATCACGGCCGGGCAAGCTCCCGCCCTTGGTTTTCGTGTAAAATATGCTAATTGGCACATACATCGTTAGTTATTTATCAAACCGGTTTGAACGAAAGTCAACTTCAATTAGGGCAAGCGTAATTTTTTATAGAGATCCCCAAAAACATAAAGATGCAGGCAGAAACATATTATTATGGGGTGGAAAAAACAAAAAAAACCACTTCACGCTCCTTCTTTAGAATGATAGTTAAAGTGAATAACTATATCCATTCCGGTTTCACAAAGTATGTTTTATCATAGCGAAAAAAAAATGTAAAGTATCAATTTCGTGATATTTATCATACCTTAACTTAGCTCTAATTAACATTTTTCACAATATGTAAAAATATTCACATTCATTAAAATATAATGCAATTATTGAGACACAAAAATTTCAGTTATCACTTAATCTTGATATATATGTATTTTTGTTATCCAAATAATAATGATATCATTTTACTCCAACATTCGTAATTTTTCATCCAACAGTACAATTTTGTGACTTTTTTGTTTACAACACATCAGACTATTTGATCATATTTAAACCTCTTCATATCTACCTTTAGAATTCCATCATTCATCACATCTTTTCCCAAATAAACCCGGAGAATTAACTCTGCAACAACAGAATTTATTTTTTAGAATGGAAGCTGCCGCCGCGCGATATGTTATGTATGGGCGGGTTACTCGCCCGCCCTGATTTCGCCGGGAAGCGAAGGATGATGCGTCGAAGCCGCGACTCGCGCTTCGACGTGAGAGAGGGGTTTTTATACTTTCTTGAGGATGAGGCGCTTGAGGGCGCTGAGAAGGAAGGGATTTTTGTTGATTTCTACAGAATCTACAGCCCAGCATTGGTTGCAATGGGTTTTAGACAGATTGCGGAACGCGCGGTTTATGCCGCAGGGCCTGATGGAATTGACAGGTTCCCGACGGATGTTCGAGCCGTAGTCGATATCGCAGAGGGATGTGCAGGGAAATAGACTGCCATCCGCGTCCAGGAAGCAGGAGATACGCTCTACCAGACAATCGATCTCATCTTCCACGTGATGCGGCCATTTTAAGTAGTACTGGAGAGTTTTTTTCGACATGGACGAAAGACGGGGCTCCTTAGTTTTGATCATCCGGGCGACAAGAGCGTGGAATTCTTCAATGGGGGGATAGGCTTCGCTATTGTCCTGGGCGCCGGAAATCACCGGTTGAAACACCACATTGAAGTCCATTTCGCGCGCTTTTTCCAGAATATGGTCGAAGTGGCGGATATTGTATCTGGATATGGCGGTCATCACCACCACCGGAATGTTTCGCGCTCTAGCGCAGGCAATGGCTTTCATGACATGGTCGTAGGAACCCTGTCCCTTGTGTTTGTCATGAACGGCGGGTGGGCCGTCCAGGCTCAAGAGCAGGAGATTTAGCTTCTCCAATTCCGAGATCCGGTCGGGTACGAGAGTGCCGTTCGAGCTCAGGCTCAAGAAGATACCGTTCTTTTTACTGATGTAGTCGATAATATTCCCGATGTCGTTTCGAACCAGAGGCTCTCCTCCATATAAATTGATGAACACGCATTGATGCTCAATCATATCGATGACCGAATAGATCTCGCTCTCCGAGAGTTCGTCGCATTGCCTGTGGGGTACGTTGCAATAGATACACTCGTGATTGCAGCGATTGGTGACTCTGATATTCACCAACAAGGGGTAGCTCTTACGCAAGAGGCTGACGCCCAATACGCGAAAAAAAGTTCCGGCTGCTTTTTGTATATTCACTGTTTCCTCTCCTTTTCTACTACGGTGGCGGCGTAGAGATTTTCTTCAAATTGCGATCCGGGATGACGGTCATCATGGATCTTTGAGGCGATCACTGTCTCTGAATTCAGATATCTGCCCGAGTAGTCGATGATTTTTCCTTTGTTTTCCCAAAAGGCGATCTTCCCTACCGGCATGTAAGGGTACACGATCAAGGGGTGCGAGACCAGAATCTCGAGGGTCCAGGGGATGATGGCTCCCGTATGCCCCAGCGGGGCGCTGAAATGGATCCACATTCCCATTGTCGATACAGAGCGTCTGCAATGGAGGGTTTGAGCGTAATAATCGCTCCCCAGCACCTCGAAGGTCTTTGACAAATAGAGTCTGTTGGGCAGGAGAACGAAGCCGGATTCGGGGGTGTCGAACGCCCTGCACTTGTTGCATTTTTTTACATCCAGCACTTCGTCTTCGTATACGAGAAATTCCTTGCCGAGATGGAATCCGTAGGAGTTGGGTTCTAGATTGCAGGGATCGAAGGGCTGGATGATGATTCTCTTCCGCTCGACCTCTTCTCTGATTTTTTCGCCAGTCAGTATCATTCTCTCATAACCTACGGCCGGTCGATGAATCGCTGCAGGAATCGGTGGATGTGTGTCTTGACATGATCTTGATCTTCGAAGCCGGTATCGATAGCGCAGTCCGCCGAAAATTTGTCGATATCGCGTGTTGTTTGGGAGACGATGGTAATCGAGATATCCTTCCGCGCTTTTAGGCGGCGTACGCGCAATTCTTCATCGCAATGGACCTTTACAAAAATAAATCCCTCTTTTTTGAGGGCTGGATAATCGGTTTGGTAATCACGGATATCATCATTGATGACGACATCGGCTTCGCTTTTTTTGAGCCGCTCCATAAAATCGTTCACCAACGACAGACTGGAGATACGTCGCAAATTGGCGGCAATGCTCTCCAGGAGGAGTTGATCCTGCTCGTAGAAATCAATTTTTCCCCCGGCGGTTTCATAGTAAACTTGTTGAATTTTATACAGCGGGTAGGCCAATTTGATAAATTCTATTGTTTTTTTCCCGGCGGAGAAATAGTCGGCGATAATGCGCGCCACAGTGCTTTTCCCACATCCGGATAATCCATAAACGGCTAATTTGATCATGTCGATACCTCCTCGAAAAAAGACGCGCCGATTTTCAAGTCGCCGGTAAACTCCCAAAAAGTGATACCCCGCAAAAGCGTGTTCATTTTTTCGATGTTTCTTTTTGTTTTTTTATAGTCTGGCTCGATGAAGCGATGCCATTTGGTTTGATAGTAATCGGTCGAGAACATCAGATTGTCGAGTAGACGATCGGCGCCGCCGTGTTTGACGGAAGTCAGGGTAGAGCCGTCGCTCGCCGAATCGAATCGGGGAAAAATGCATGTGTCCAGAGCATAATCTCCTCTGCCGAACCGGATCGAAAGCGTCTCGGCGAACCGGGCTGGATCGATCAAGATCTTTTTGTCAGGATGCATCGTTGCCGCATCCAATCCATAGACATCCTCCACAAGGGAACGTAGCGCCGGAAACCTTGCGACGGTTCCTGCCCCCAGATGCGGATAATCGGGCCAGCCGTTGATGCGCAACCGGTCATCCGTCACGGTGATGAAGCATTTGTCGCCGGAGATGAGGCTGCAATCGCCGGCGCTCAACAATTCCAACAACATGGTGGATTTCCCGCTACCTTTACTGCCCACCACGGCGATTCCGCTATCTTCCACCAGGACGGCGGAGGCGTGCAGGATCAACGTGCCCTGGCTCTCCTCGTTTTTGACGATTAAATCCCGGATCAACTCGATCAATTGAATGGAAGACTCGGTAGAGAAGTAGACATCTACTCGGTTCTCCTGTTTATTCATGACGATGTTGGTCCTGGTTTCATCCGCGATGAAGTGTTCGTCGTCCCCCAGCCGGAATAGCCGGCTCTTGAGATTGAACTCCGGGGCTGTGCTGGTTCGCATGGTCTTCCATTCGATAAAAAGGCCGGAATCAAGCGCTTCCCAATCATACAGTTCGTAAGGGATCACGTTCATCGCGGCAAGCGGTTTCGTTTTGGGCGCGTCCGTCGCCTCCAGATAGGACGAGAAAAAATCGAGCACATCGTAGATATTGTCGGGGGTTCGCAAATCTACTGTCACTTCGATGCAAGAATGCAGGTAATTTAGATATATCGGGGGCTTCATGAAGGCTCCTTAGGTTTTGAGAATAACTGGAGTAATGCCGACGATTCGGGGATTCCTCCGGGAGCGGGGATACGCAACAATGTGCAGATCAATGGTAATATATCGAGATTTTTCAATGTCTGGCGTTTTCCTTTCAACGCCCCGGGGCCATTGGCGATGAAATAGATCCCGTTCATCATGGACCGGCCGGTGTTAAAATGGTGAGTTCCGCTTTTGAAGGTTTCTTCGCTGACACGGCCGGTGGGACTGGCGAGGGCTTTTACCGAGTAGCCGCTTCCGGGTATGAAGAACAAATCCCCGTACACGTAACTGTTCTTAACTGTTTGCGCGTCCATGTCATCTACCCGGGCTGCGATGGGTTCGTCGGTTTGAGGATCGCGGTAGTGTTCCAATAAACGCTGTATCTCCACCTTCAGAGTCTTGACCCGTGATGTGGGCACGATTCCCTGGGTGAATTCATCGGAATTGATACATATCGCCCCATTCTCCGCCGGATGATAAAATACTTCGGTTGCCGCCAGGTCGATGTCTCCTTCGGCGGTGAAAGTGAGAAATCCTTCGCTCTCCAACAAGGTGTTCAGGTATACATTGCGCCGGCAGCCCACCATCCCGTGGTCAGACAGCACGACGACCGGTGTGTCCGACGATACCCGATCGAGAATTCCTCCCACAGCGCGGTCGCAGTCCCGGTATGCCGACGCTAGCAGCTCTTCATACCGGCCCGATGGATCATACATCCGGCACTCTTCATCCACAAATCCCAGCCATTCATGCGAGGCCTCGTCGATGGTGGGCAGGTAGAAGACCGTCAGATCGGCGGGATATTCCCGAAGACAGCGCTCATACACTCGTTGGAAATAATCTGTGACTCCGCCCAACAATTGCAGGAACAAGCGCTCGGCCGCGCCGTCGCCGCCATGGTACAACGGAGTTCCGAAGCTTCCGGCGCGATAATACCTCCCACACCCTTCGCCCTGGAACGCTCCGGTGGACCGGTAAAAACCATCGGCCTCCCCACCGGGAACCGGCGATAAACGGTACACGCCGGTCACATAGAGG
>JAHELQ010000306.1 GCA_024644125.1 Candidatus Aminicenantota bacterium
CCGGCGGAAGAACGGGAATACTATTTGCTGTCGCCAGCTCAAAAACGGCTGTTTGTACTCCAACAACTGGAGCTGCACAGTATCGCTTACAACATGCCGGAAGTGATAGAATTGCAAGAAGAACCGGATCTGCGGCGATTGGAGGATGCGTTTTTGCAATTGATTCACCGCCATGAAAGTTTACGAACCGGCTTCGAGATGAAGGATGGCTATCCCGCCCAACAGATCCGGCGGCATGTCGAATTCGCCATCGAACGCTTCCAGCTTCAATCTTCAAGCAAGAGTGATTCGAATATGGTGAATTCATGGATCAAAGATACAGTCAAGAGGTTTGTCAGACCTTTCGATCTGGCGCGTCCTCCATTGTTGAGGGTGGGCGTTGTGACGGCTATCGGAAAACGTCCGGTCCTATTGGTGGACATGCATCACATCATCGGCGACGGCGTGTCCATGGGGATCCTCACCGATGAATTTATGCAGTTGCTGGCAGGCGAAGCTCTACCTCCTGTGCGGCTGCAATATAAAGACTATTCCCAATGGCTGGCGGGGCCTGTGCAAGAAGAGTCGGCGCTACGGCAAAAAGAATTCTGGCTGCGGCAGTTTTCCGGTGAGGTTCCAGAACTGCATTTGCCTCTGGATTTTTCTCGTCCTCAAGTTCAGGACTTTTCCGGCGATGCGCTACCATTCGTTCTCGATGAGGCTATCGCCGCCCAATTGAACGAACTGGCCCGTCGCCATGACGCGACTCTTTACATGGCGTTGTTGGCTTTATTCAATATCCTGCTCTTCAAATTGAGCCTGCAGGAGGACATTGTGGTGGGAACGCCCCTTGCCGGAAGGCGACACGCTGATCTGGAGAGGATGATCGGGATGTTTGTCAACACATTGGCTCTCCGCAACTTTCCCAGGGGCGAATCCAGCTTCGTCGATTTTCTCGCGGATGTCAGAACACGGACTCTGGAGGCATTCGAGAATCAGGAATACCAATTCGAGGAATTGGTGGAGCAATTATCCCTGCGCCGGGATATCAGCCGCAATCCCCTGTTCGACGTCATGTTCTCGATGCAGCATCTGGAGCAGGCCGGCGGCGACCGTAAGGGTCCGCAACCTGAATCCGATAGGTCCGGCGATGTGACATTCCATTCGTCCAAATTCGATCTCACGTTTTCAGCGGTGGAACGGGACGAGAAGATCTTCTGCCGGATGACCTACGCCTTACGTTTGTTCAAGCGCGGCACTATCGAGACGTGGATTCGGTATTTCATAAATGTGGTTCGCCAGGTGTGCGCAGCGCCGGATCAGCCGTTTATGGCCATCGATCTATTGGATGAAGCGGATCGGAAACGTTGGCTCCAAATTCTTTCAACGGCTGAAACGCCGCACCAGGATAAAAAACCTGTCTATCGTTTGCTAGAGGATCACATTCAACAGTCCCCTCACCGGGTGGCGGTGTGCGAACCGTCCGCCCGCCTGCATATCACCTTCTGTCAGATGGAACATATCTGTCGCGCCGGGGCGGCCACTCTGCGGACGAAAGGCATTCGCCGGGGCGATATCGTGGCTTTTCTGTGCCGGCCCGGAGCCGAAATCCCCGCCGGCATCTTTTCTATCCTGGCGGCCGGAGCCTGCTTTTTACCGATCGACCCCGCCCTGCCGGCGGACCGGGTGCGGTATATCTTGAACGATAGCCGCGCCTCCTTATTGCTGGCCCTGCGGGGGACAGGCATGGAATTTGAAGATGATATCCGGATCTCTTATGTCGATGAGTTCAATTTTCACACGGATATATCCGCGGTCGAATCCGGGGATCCCCAATACCATGATCCGGCGTATGTCATCTACACCTCCGGCACCACCGGCAGACCCAAAGGGGTGCAGTTGCTCCAGCGCAATCTTGTCAATTATATCTTTTGGTTCTCGAAGATATTGGGCCTTGGACGCGACGACCGGTCGCTCCCGGTTTCGTCCTTTGCCTACGACCTTGGGTACTCGGCCCTGTTTCCCGCCATTTGTTCAGGCGGGCGATTGACTCTCGTTTCCAAAGAGGAATATATGGAGCCGGGCGTATTGCTGGATATCATCGCCAAGGAGAGGATTTCCTATCTCAAACTCACACCCTCCTTTTTTGCAGCCATAGTGCAGCATCCCGGATTCGTGATCCAAAATACCCGTCATCTCCGTTGGATTGTGTTGGGGGGCGAAGCCATCATCTCCTCGGATGTGGAGCGGGCCTGGCAGCGATGTCCCCATCTTCGGTTCATGAATCATTACGGCCCCACCGAAGCCACAATCGGAGCGGTTGCCCGGGTGCTCGATCGGGCTGAAATAGGCGACTATAGCCGGCAGCCGGCCATCGGGAGACCGGTGGCAAATACCTTCGCCTGCGTCGTGGACGCTTATGGACAGGTGTTGCCCCCCGGAATCCCGGGCGAATTGTGCATCGCCGGCGCGGGGCTTGCGGCTGGGTACTTGAATCGCCCTGAGTTGACGGCTCGATCCTTCACGCCGCTTCCGGCCGCGGGAAAAGAGCGGGCGTACCATACGGGCGATCTGGCGGTGATGGAGGAGAACGGCGAAATCCGCTTCCTGGGGCGTAAGGACCATCAGGTGAAGATTCGTGGCTTCCGCGTGGAGCCGGCAGAGGTGGAACAGACGCTGATTCGCCATCCGCAAGTAAACGAGGCGGCTCTTCTGGCGCTCGATCATCAAACGGAAACGTATCTGGCAGCATATGTCGTCCCCGCCGACGGCGAGTCGCCGGTTACGGAGGCGGAGCTCCATCTCTATCTGGCTGAACGGTTGCCGGATTACATGATTCCGTCGGTGTTTGCCTTTCTACGGCAGCTACCTCTGACTGCCAACGGCAAGCTTGACCGCGGCGCGCTTCCCCTTCCGGACTTTTCGGGCGAAAATCCCTCCACATTACCAGAAACAGAGACCCAACAACACTTGATAGCAATCTGGTCGGAAATTTTGGGACTGGAAGCCGGCGCCATCGGTATCGACGACGACTTCTTCCGTATAGGCGGCCACTCGTTGCGCGCCACCATCATGATTTCCAAAATCCAGGCGGAACTGGGGGTGCGGGTTCCTCTGGCCGAGGTATTCAAGACTCCTACTGTCAAAGGGTTGGCCCGCTTTGTCTCCTCTTCTGATAAAGAATTTTACGACAGCATCCGCCCGGCCGAGACAAAACCATATTATCCGCAGTCCTCCGCCCAGAAGCGGATGTTTTTCCTGGATCAATTCGAAGAGATCGGTGTCAGCTACAATATGCCGTTTGTACTGGAGGTGCCGGGGCAGTTGGACATCCAGAGCTTCCAGCATACTCTGGATGCATTGATCGCGCGTCATGAAACCCTGCGAACCTCTTTCGGCCTTGTGGAGGGCGATCCCGTGCAATTTATCCACCGGACGGAAGACATCCAATTCAAAATTCAGGAGATCACGACCAACGAGCCTGTCTCGTCGCCGGAGAAAATACGGGAACTCCTGGATTCGTTTGTCAGGCCCTTCAACCTTTCCCGTCCCCCGCTCCTGAGGGTCGCCGCGGTGCGGTTGCCGGAAAAGAGGAACCTCCTGTTTTTCGATATTCACCACATCGTTTTCGACGGATCTTCGCGAGCGGCGCTCACGGAAGAATTCATACGCATTCATTCGGGTGAAGAACTACCTCCGCTTCGCCTACATTACAAAGATTTCTCCGTATGGCAGAACCGGATGATCGCCTGCGGCCGTATCCGCGAGCAAGAGAGGTATTGGATGGATGTGTTTTCCGGCGAGGTTCCGGTCCTGGATCTTCCCACCGATTTTTCCAGACCGCCGGTGTTTCTATTCGAGGGCGCCAATCACGATTTCCAATTGGATGCCGCCCATAGCGAGCGATTCATAAATCTTTGCCGGGAGCGGGGAGCCACGGTATTTATGGGTTTGATGGCGATTTTCAATGTCTTGCTCTACAAATATGCGGGCCAGGATGACATTGTGGTGGGGACAGGCATTGCCGGTCGCCATCACGCGGATCTGCAACACATTGTCGGAATGTTTGTCAATTCGCTGGCCCTGAGAAACCGCCCCCGGCCCGAACAGACGTTCGCGGGCCTTCTGGGCGAAGTGCGCGACCACGCGCTTCACGCTTTCGAGAACCAGGATGTGCAATTCGAAGACCTGGTGGACAAGCTCAATTTGCCTCGCGATCCCTCCCGCAATCCCCTTTTCTCCACGACTCTCGTGTTGCAGAATTTTGAGCGGTCGGAGCGTAAACTGGAAGGCGCGGAAGTATCCCGCGTCGCATATGAAAACCGCGCCTCCAAAGTTGATCTGGCCCTGTTTGCCCAGGAAGGAAACGGGCAATTGTATTTCAGTTTTGAATATTGCACCCGCCTGTTCAAAGCCTCGACAATCCGTCGAATGGCAGGCGCGTTGGAAAATGTGATCCTCCAGGCCCTGGAACGGCCCGATGATCTCATCGGTTCCTTCCACTGTGTGAGCCGGGAGGAAAAAGAACAATTATTGCGAGAAATCAACGGCGAAACGGGATGCGCCGAGCTAGAGACCACGCTTCATCGGCTCTGGCGCGACCGGGTTGAAGAGAGTCCTCACAGGATGGCTTTCTCGGACGACGACCGCCAATTCACCTATACGGAGGTCGAGAGCCGCGCCTTCCGCCTGGCCTGTTATTTGAGGCGGAATGGGGTATCGGATGGCATGCCGGTGGGGATCCTCATGGATAACTCCGCTGAATTGGCGATGGTTATGATCGCCGTCATCGAGTCCGGCGGGGCGTATGTCCCGATGGATCCCGCGACGCCGGAAGAGAGGCTGAGGGTGATGATCGACGATGCGGCCATCGGCATCATCCTCTCCCAGAAGCGGTCGATCCGTACTCTAAATCGCCTGCAATGGGATTGTCCGGGCTTTCATACGTTTTTGTGTCTTGATAGCCGCGACATTTGGGCTGAACGGGAGGTCGAAGAAAGCGGCATGATGGACAAAACGCTCTGGCAATACATCGGCCGGCAAGCGGAGGACGATATTGCCGCCGGAGGCTGGGTCAGTAGTTATACCGGAAAACCCATGAGTCCGCTGGAAATGGAGGAATTTGGGGATAATGCTCTGAAAAAATTGACGCCGCTGCTGAATCCCCGGGCGCGGGTGTTGGAGATCGGCTGCGCTTCCGGTTATACCATGTACCGGGTGGCGCCTCTGGTCAAATGTTACGTCGGCACGGATCTATCATCCGTCATTATCGACAGGAACCGGCGGCGGGTGGAGCTGGAGCATATCGAAAACATCGAGCTTCATTGCCTGGCGGCCCATGAGATCGGCGCGTTAAAAAATCAGACCTTTGATGTGATTATCGTCAACTCTGTGATTCAATCCTTCCACGGTCTAAATTATCTTCGGCAAGTCCTGGAGCAAGCCGTCGGCTTGTTGGACCGCAAGGGGGCATTGTTTATCGGCGACGTGATGGACCAGGATCTCAAAAAAGAGTTGAAGAACGACCTTCTGGAGTATCGGCGTCTTCACCGCGGCGAACCAAAAATTACGACCAAAACTGATTTTTCCGATGAATTGTTCGTGTCCCGCGATTTTTTCAACGATTGGCGGGTAGGCGAATCTGCCATCGTCTCCATCAACTTCTCCTCGAAGATCCACACCATCGAGAACGAACTCACCCGTTTCCGCTACGATGTCCTGGTCACGGTGGACAAAGACAATAAACGGGAGGCGGTGAATCTTCCACTGCGCAAACGGCAACATGCCATCAGGGTTCTGGAGGAGGACGCGCTCGATGATGTCGTTCTGCCGGAAGTATCCCCGTCCCAGGCTGCTTATATGATTTTTACCTCCGGCACCACCGGCGTTCCCAAAGGGATTGTGATCCGGCATCGCAACATCGTGAACTATTGTCTCTGGCGGAGGGATTTTTATGGATTGACGGCAAACGATTGCGCCCTGCAATTGATATCCCCGGCGTTCGACGGATTCGCGTCAAACCTCTATCCATCTCTTCTGGCAGGCGGGAAGGTGGCGATGATCCACCGGGACTTCCGATTGGATTACGAATATATCGCAAACGTCATTCAGCGCGAGCGGGTGACCCACTTTAGCGTGGTTCCCGCCATGTACCGGGAAATCCTCGAATGCGCGGCGCCGGGGGAATTGGATTCGGTACGACTGGCGGTACTGGCGGCGGAAGGGGCGGGGGAAGCGCTCATCGAGATGCATGAAGCCAATGCTCCGCATATCACCCTGGCGAACGAGTACGGACCAACGGAAAACGCGGTGGCCACCGCCGCCTATATTGGAACCGGCCGCCAATCGTTGGGGATCGTCGGCAGACCGGTGGCGCGCAACTTATGCCTGGTCCTTGCGAATGATCTATCCCTTCTTCCAGTTGGCGTACCCGGCCAATTGGCGGTTTCAGGCGACAGCCTCGGAAGTGGATATCTAAACCGGCCGGAATTGACGGCGGATTGTTTTATCGGCAGCCCTTTTTTCCCCGGGCAGGTCATGTACCGCACCGGAGACCGGGTGCGGCGGCTGGAAGATGGAAATCTGGAATTTCTTGGGCGTGTGGATTCGCAAATCAAGATCCGGGGCTTCCGCGTCGAAATCGCGGAGATCCGGAAGCGGTTGCTCGCTGACGGCGATGTCCGGGATGCGGTGGTAACG
>JAHELQ010000307.1 GCA_024644125.1 Candidatus Aminicenantota bacterium
CCGTCACTGTAGACGCAGATGTGCTCCAGGCGGACGGCGGTACCCGCTGTGCCGCCATAAACGGCGGTATGGGAGCGTTGGTCAAGCTGTTACGGCATTTGGTGTTCGAACACCTTATCCCGGATTTACCGGTTATCGAGTATATCGCTGCTGTATCTATCGGGATCAAAAACAAGGAACTTCTGGTCGATCTAAACTACGAGGAGGATTCCAACGCGGATGCGGACATCAATATCGTATCCTCTGAAAAAGGAAATGTGATCGAGGTTCAGGCGTTTGCAGAGGAGCGGTCCATTCCGCGGGAGTTATTCAACCGGGCGGTGGAGATCGGAATTGAAAAAAACTTCGAAATCATCCAGAAAATAAAAAAAGCCCTGGAAATGTAGGGCTTTTCAAAATCTAACTCCGGAATTTTTTTAGAAGAAATTTTCCTGGTCAACCTCAGGCGAACTCTATTTGTTACATTACCTTAATAATTGCTCTGGCATTGATATTGCCTGAGGTAAGTATGGAGGATATCCACCTGTCCCTCCAGGAGAAAAATTATGAGACAGTTCAAGATTTTGGTTTTAGTGTTGATTTTTATTTATGTGTGTTTTATTTCGGCTTTTTCATCTACTCCAAAAGACGCAAGAATAGATGCGTTCGATATCGCGCCGTTGAATCCGGATTTTGTGAAATATCTGAAGCGGTTGGATAGCGGTTTACGGCCTGAGGAATCCACGGGCGAGGGCTACCGGCCGACGGGTTGGATCCCCGCTCCTCTCAGCATGGAGTATGCAGATGGAGTTGAGGATCCTTCTGTAAATATTTCATTTCCGACTGAATTCGATCTCCGCTTCATACCCGGCCGGCTGCCTGACGTAAAAAATCAATTCAATCATCCTTCCTGCTGG
Source organism: Candidatus Aminicenantota bacterium (assembly GCA_024644125.1). Taxonomy (GTDB): domain Bacteria; phylum Acidobacteriota; class Aminicenantia; order UBA2199; family UBA2199; genus JAHELQ01. The sequence continues at coordinate 897 of JAHELQ010000307.1, forward strand.
ACCTTCGCTGCCACAACCTCGCTGGAATCATGCTTGATGCCGGAGGAAACGCCTGATTTTTCTGAATGGCACCTTTATAGAAATCATGGTTTCGACAGACCGGAAGGAGGCAACGCGGAAATTGCAGCCGCCTACTTTGCCCGTTGGGCTGGACCAGTGAATGAAGAGGATGTTCCTTACCAATTGACCGGAAACGGGCGGGAAATACCTAGAAAACACGTGCAACAGATGATCTTTCTGCCTCCCCGGCAGGGACCGCTGGATAATAACGTTGCCAAATGGTTCATCCTGAATCACGGCGCTCTGTATGGCGCCATTTATATGAATAATGCTTTTTATAATAATGCCTCATACGGCTTGTATGTTCCAATGGAGGAAGATATCAATCATGGTATCGCCATTGTCGGCTGGGACGACAACTATTCTGCCAGTAATTTTATCCACACCCCCCCCGGCGACGGCGCGTTCATTGCCCGCAACAGTTGGGGCGAAGGCTGGGGGATGGACGGTTACTTCTATATCTCCTATTATGACCGGGTAGTGTTTCCCAAAGCTTGTTTCAACAATGCCGAGGATCCCATCAATTATGGGAACAACTACCAGTACGACATTTATGGAGCTGTTTCCGCCATCGGCGGGACCGGCCGGAGCGCAGGTATGGTGTACTGGGGCGCCAACATTTTTGAAGCTTATGATCAGCAGCCTTTGGAGGCCGTGGCTTTTTGGACCAACGACGTGAATGTATCGTGCGATATTTATATTTACAAAACTGTTAACGGGCAGAATCCCATCGACGGGCAATTGGTTTGGAACCATTCTCAGGATTACACCTACCCCGGATACTACACCGTCAAATTGGCGCAATCCATTCCATTGGCGAAGGGCGAGAAATTCTCGGTGGTGATCCGTTATACCAACACCAATTTTCCATACCCCGTTCCCATCGAGATGCCTCTCGAAGGATATATTTCTACCGCAACCGCGAATGCGGGCGAGAGTTTCTGCAGCGCCGACGGGATAAATTGGGATGACTTGACTACTCGTAGGGCCGATAGTAATGTCTGCATCAAAGCCTTCAGCAAAGCGCAAACTTCGGTTATCGATTTACAGGTCAAACGCGAATCCGCCAGTAGCTGGTTGTTTGATATGAACTACGGCGTATTGACAATATCGGTTCAAAACCAGGATGAGGTCCCAGTGTCGAAGCTCGAGATTTATCGCAGGTCGGAAAGCGGGAGTTTTGAATTTGTACATGAAATCGGCGGCGCCGGTGTGGATTTCCGCAATGTTGAATATTCCGATGCAAGTTATCTGGATCCCGGGAAAAAATACATATATCAAGTCGTCGGCAAAAACCAACAGGATGTGATGTGTGGAAAATCGGCGGACGTCGAAATTTAAGGAGCGATCACTGTGAATTTGAGACACAGAGCGGTATTGTTTATCGTGATATTCGGGCTTGCGATGATGGGGATGTCGATCTCCGGTCAGCAGGAGAACATCGACAGTGAAATTGAAACTTACATCCAGGCGAAGGCGGCCTTCAACCGCGGCAAAGAATTGTTTGTGGAGAACCGGGTGGGTGAGGCCGAGCCTCTGTTCGAAGAGGCATTGAGGATTTTTCCCCGGTTTTCCGATGCCTACTTCTACATTGCGCAGATTCAATTCAAAAAAGGAGACCTTGACCTCGCCCTGCAGGCGATCTCCGATTCTGAATCGCATTTTAATACAACCAACCGTATGGAATTGAAAGCCGCCGGAAGCGAGATCCAGGAGAATTTAGTCAAACAAGAACGCCGTTATTTTGCGGCGGATCTCTACTTCGTATATGGTAACATCTTTTTCAAGAAAAAAGATTACCGCCAGGCGCACGAAAAATATCTTGAAGCGGTTCAATACAATCCCCGGCATCACCAGGCTTTCAACAACCTCATCAATCTTCATCTTCTATTGGACAATCGCGATCTCGCCCTCGAATTGCTAAAAAAAGCGGAGGCCTCCGGCGTTACGGTGAATCCCAATCTCAAACTGGGAGTTCTTGCGGCCAATGACCAGTTGGACAATCAAAAGCTCTGGAAATTGACATTGAAAAACGGGCAGTCCTGGACCGGAACCATCATATCCAGAGATGGCGGCATCGTCAAAATGAAAACCGAATTAGGCGAAATGGAGTTCCATAAAGATGGGATTTTTTCAATCGAACTCTTCTCCGGAGAAACTGAAGCTCCACCTCCGGCGGCAATCGTTGAGACATCTCCGGCTTCGCCTCCGCAAACGTTCCAGCCGAAAAGAAGGGAACGCTTCCAAAAATTGTTTTTTCAATTGGATTATGATTTTTTCTCCCATGCGTCCTCCGCGTATCGCGATGTATATGGCAGCCTCGCATCATTCGCCGTCGTGAATGTGGGTTACCGTTTTTCGCCGCGGCTATTCATGAGATTCGGCTTTCACTTCTTTACCGAAGATGGCGAAGTGCCGGGGATTGGAATTGGAACCCGATCGGAGCAGAAGCTCTGGTCGCTGGTGCTGGGCTATGAGGGAAAGATTGTCAACCGGTTCAGTTATCAGGTGGAAGGCGGGGCTTTTTATATAAATTACAAAGAGAAAGTTGTGGGCGGGCAAATCAGTGACAATGCTATCGGAATTCGAATCGGCAGCGGACTCGTCTACCGGTTCGGTAGTTCCGTTTACACTGTGATTTCCGCCGGATATCTTAACGGCTCGGATACTATCGGTAACAAAGATGTGAAGCTGGGCGGCCTCTATGCCGGAGCCGGAATAGGATTGCTATTTTAACTCTATCAAGTAATATGTGATTGTACGGGGTGTGTGGCCAACTCCTTCCTTAGTAAAAAAAAGGCGGCCGCCCCGGCAATCACGTTCGCCAGGAAGCCGGCGTAAAAAATACCCGTCAGTCGAAACAACCGCGATCCCACCATCGCCAACGGCACATAAAGCGCAACCATTCGCAATACCGCTAAGAAGGCCGAGATTAGTGGCTTGTTCAAGGCATTCAACGCGGAGGATGAAAGCATCAAAATTCCCTGGAAGCCGTAGCTCAACGATATAATCTGAAGGTACGAAGCGGTCATCGACACCACCTCGGGGTGGTCGTTGAAAATCCCGGCAAATATACGGGATGCCACCAGAAACACCCCGAACAAAAGAAATCCCCACCCTAAAGAGAAGATTTGACTGTAGCGCACTCCGGTCTTGATCCTGAGTTGATTTCCCGCGCCTTTATTTTGCCCTACAAAAGGAGTCAATACCGCTCCCAGAGCCATCATGACTGTCAGCGCGAATGCCTCGATCCTGGTTGCCACTCCAAACGCTGCCACAGCTTCCGGTCCGTACACCGATACCAACCGTGTGATCGCAGCCAGCGAGATAGGAGTAATCAAATTAGTTCCGGCGGCGGGTATTCCAATGTAGAGAATCTTCTTCCACGATTCCACCATTTTGCCCAGCGGCGGCAGTTGAAAATTTATCATTTTTTCGCGTTTCCATAAAATCCAGAGGGAAAACAGAAATGTCAGGGCGCGAGCGAAAACTGTGGCAAGCGCGGATCCGGCCAACTCCATGCGGGGGAATGGGCCGTGACCGAAAATCAGCAATGGGTCCAATATGGCATTGACCAGGACCGCGGCCATCATGATTATGCTGGGAGTTTTTGTGTCACCGGTGGCCCGGATAGCGTTATTGCCCACCATCGGAATGACCACGAATGGAACGCCAGTATACCAGATGATCATATAACTTTTGATAAATGGTATAAGGCGCTCTGTGGCGCCGATGGCTCTGAACAACGGCTCGATAGTCAACAATCCTGCGAAGGCGAAGATGGATACGATGACCAATGCCAGGATGAGAGCATCGGTGGTTAGGCGGGTGACTTTTCGCTGGTCTCCTGCGCCGATGGCCCGGGAAATAACCGCTGAAGCGCCCACTCCCAGTCCCATGGAAACACTGCCGATAACCATTATCACGGGAAATGTGAAACTGATAGCCGCCAATTGGACCGTCCCCAATTGCCCCACAAAGTAAGTGTCCACCAGATTGAACGCCACCATGGCGACAATCCCCATCATCATTTGCAATGTGAGCTTGATCAAGGTTCCGGCCACATGGCCTTCGGTCAATTTGGCGGTTGCTGTCATATGTTTAGACTCAAGAATTTTTCTTATCACTCATTTGGTTGCAGCGCCAACAAAATATACCACACTTTGGCAGGTCCTGGGAAAATATTCGCCGGTTAGATTTGGTTTTTGGGTACTGAATCATTAATGGACGGGGGGTATGAATCTACTTTCTGAACTTTTAAAGAATGGCGGAGGGGCAGGGATTCGAACCCTGGGACCCCGCAAAGGGTCAACGATTTTCGAGACCGCCCCGTTCAACCGCTCCGGCACCCCTCCGTTCTTTAAAAAAATCAGATAATAACCGCGACGCCGCCTCTTTGCCGAGACCCGGTTCCACTTCTATTTCGTGGTTGTAGACATGCTTGACGCTGTCGTACGCCCCGGTGGAAAACACCCCGGTCTTGAAATCCTCCGCCGCGTAATACAATTTTTTAATTCTGGCGTTTACCATGGCGGAATAGCACATCAGGCAAGGTTCCAATGTAACGTACATTTCTGTATCCAGTAAACGGTAATTGGAGATCTTCTGGCCCGCGTTGCGGATGGTCACGATTTCCGCATGGGCGCTGGGATCTTTGGACTGGATCATGGAGTTATGCCCGGTGGCGACGATTTCGTCGTTCAACACCAACACCGCGCCCACCGGCACTTCCCCCTCTGTGTAAGCGAGGTCAGCCTCTTGCAAGGCGCGATTCATAAAAAATTCTTTTTTGTCGCTCATGGTTTTTAAAAGAGAAACATCATTTTACGCGAAAACGTCGATCTTTTCAAGTGGCAATCGCCAAATCAAGCAAAAAACATTGCACAATGTACTAATTTTTGGACACCTGCTCTGTTCTATGTCCTGATTTGACGACAAACCCAAAATTAAACACTGGCAAAGGTTATGCTTTCCTATTGTAGGGAACGACGAATTTAGTTTTAGGAGGCAAATCAAATGGGGGATTTATACGCAAAAAAACTCTATCACTTTATCGGCATCGGTTTTCTGGTGATTGTTCTATTCGCCGGCATTCGTCCGATACATGCGTCGCAGGGACAGGCGAGCGGGCTTCGGGGCACAGTGTATTCCGAAGCCAACACACCGCTCCCGAATGTGCAGGTCACAATCCGCAGAGCCGGATGGCAGAACGAGTCGTCGCTGGAGACGGCGGCGTGCGGTTGCTTCGATTCCGGGTTTTTGCTTCCGGGGGATTATTTCGTCGAATTCCGCTTCGACGGCTACCGGACCGCCGTCTATCAAAACCTGCCGATTCCCGAAGGCCGGTTCGTCCGCCTGAGCGTCTATCTCGAACCCCTGGATATTGATGAAGAAGATAATCAAATTCAATCCAAACAGGCAAAACAGAAGACAGAAAGACTCGAAGATACCATCGTCTACGAACCGCCCTTCGCGGGGCTTATGGTAGAGAGCGATCCAAACGAGACTGTCATCGACGGCTCGATGCTGGCGATGCTGCCTCGGGGATTGAATCCATTGTCGTTGGCTCCGTTGGCTCCTGGAGTGAACGACGAACTCCTCTTCGACGGATTGTCGATTGACGGCGCCTCCAGCTCCGAAAACTTGTTCTTTGTGGATGGAACCGATACCACCACCATCTATTCGGGTATCAACGGCTTCGACGTACATGTCGATTTCGTT
>JAHELQ010000308.1 GCA_024644125.1 Candidatus Aminicenantota bacterium
CCTGGTGAGTCACGCTTCGCAAGCCAATCACATATCAAAAGGTTTTTGCCCCGACTATTGCATTCTTCATTGTACGAAGATCAAGATCTCTCAGCCCGAAGAAATCATCAAATCCCGTTGGATTCGTCCCGAAGACACTGCGGTTTATGAAGAGGTGGGAATTTCCAGCTTCAAAATTATCGAACGGTTCGATAGCACCGATACGCTGGCGAAGACTTCCGCGGCCTATGCGGCCCGTCGGTATGACGGCAATCTGGCGGATATTCTAAATATCAAGACAAGGCCTGAAAAACAACTGCCGCCCGATATATCTTATTTCCTTCAGCCGGATCTCGCGGATGTCGGCCGCTTGCGGGAGATGGAGGAAACTCTTTACTTGACGGACCAATATATCGACAACCGGGCTCTGGATGGTTTTATCGATTTCTTCAGGACAAAACATTGTTATTCTTCGTCTTGCGCCGAGTGTGGGTATTGCGCCGAAGCGGCTCGAAAAGCGGTGCGAATCGATTCTATTGGAGCCGAACGTTCCCTTCGCCGGTTGGAGGCCAAATTGGATGATCTTGTGTCCAGCAGGTTGTTCGATCTGCAAACGACTTTGCGCCATGAGAATGATATTCCCTGGGACAAGGATGCGAGGACACTGTTTCATCGCATTCTCGGTTCAGTGCCTGAGGCGTTCCGGGAGGTGGCCGGCAGGGCGGCATCCGCGCACGCCCGCACTCTCGCAGCCAGCCGGGGAGCCGGTGAAATCGAAGAAGGGGATCTGGTGCGGGCTTTTTTGAGCATTACCCCATCTGAGTTTCAGCCGGAGCTACTGGAGGATTTACGATTTATGGTACCGGATCTGGATAAATATTTTGAATGATGATTGTCACGTGCCGCACAATAGTATCCGGATTTGCCGGAAAGCATTTATTATAAATGGTTTCTGAAAAAATCTATCCAATTTCATTTTCTCTAAACAAAAATAAAAAAAAGGATTGACTAACGGAAAGAAATAGTATAAAATTGACTTTCAAGTAAATATTGGTTTGTAAGTAATTTTGAGGTAGTTTTCAAATTAGTTTGAACGATTCAAATTTCTCGGCCTGTATTTGCGTTAAATTTAAAAAAAAGAAGGTATAGTAATTATGGCTAGAGGAAAAGTCAAATGGTTTAACTCCAAAAAGGGCTACGGCTTTATCGAAATGGAAGACGGAAAGGATATTTTCGTCCATTTTAAAGCGATTCAGGGTCACGGTTTCAAGACTCTGGACGAAGGCGAAGAAGTAGAGTTCGAAATTCGCCAGGGCCCCAAAGGCGACCAGGCTGAAAATGTAAACCGGATATAAATCCGAAAAATTAAAATTTAAAGATAAAGGGGTATGATTTTCCCATAGCGGATAATTAGCCCCTTTATATCTATTAAAGCCAATCCCTCCCTACTCGTGTTTTCAACTGACGCTGGAGGTATAGAGACAGCAATCGGAATATGGTATTATTGAGCCTGAATAAAATAACTCTGGATTTCGGAGATGGATTTTTATTCGACGAGATCGACTTCACGGTAAAAGAGGGAGAAAAAATCGCGTTGATCGGAAGGAACGGCTCCGGCAAAAGTACTCTATTAAGAATGTTTGCCGGAGAGATAGTCCCCGATAGAGGCGAGATAGCCGTTGCCAGGGGCGTGTCTATTTCTGCGCTTCCCCAGGAGATTCCCTCCTTTAATGGCGAGAGCGTATTCGAGGTCGTCGCTTCTGGTTTTTCCGACGATGGAGATGCGGTCGCGACTCTGTTTAGAGATCATAAAGAACTTCATGAGCAGATGGATTCCAACAATCTCTGGGAGAAATACCGCCGCGTCGAAGACATCGTAGAAACCCTGAAGCTTTCTCCGGCTGAGCAGGTATCCTTGCTGTCGGCCGGGGCCAAACGACGGGTGCTACTGGGGCGGGCGATTGTGTCGGAACCGGATATTCTTTTGCTGGATGAACCCACCAATCATATGGATATCGAGTCGATTCTCCGCTTCGAGAAATTGTTGAACGGTTTCAAGAATACTGTGATTATGGTTTCTCATGATCGGATGTTGGTGAAAAATTTCGCCCGCCGGATCATCGATCTCGACCGCGGCCGTCTGGGTTCCTGGGAATGTGATTATGAGACGTTTCTTGTCAGGAAAGAGGCTGCCCTTCAAGCGGAATCCGAGGAGTGGCGGCGGTTCGATAAAAAACTCGCCGAAGAGGAAATCTGGATACGGCATGGGATCAAAGCCCGGAGAACCCGGAACGAGGGGCGGGTAAAAGCGCTCTTGAAAATGCGTGATCAACGCAGTATGAGGCGGGAGCTGAAAGGAAATGTCAAATTCGATGCTCAGGAGGCTCACAATTCTGGGCGACTGGTAGCGGAGATCGAACACATCCATTTTGGCTATCAAAAAGATAACCCGATTGTCCGGGATTTCAGCGCCACCATCATGAGGGGAGACCGGGTAGGCATTGTCGGCGGAAATGGCGCCGGGAAATCCACTTTGTTGAATATTATCCTTGGGAATATCCAACCAGATAGCGGAACGATTCGCATGGGTACGAACCTTGAAATCGCCTACTTCGACCAGACCAGAGACGCGCTGGACGAAGAGAAGAGCGTGATGGAAAACATCGTGATGGGGGAAGGCAGCGATACTGTTGTCATCAATGGAAAAAGCAAGCATGTTTACGGATATCTGCAAGATTTCCTATTCTCTCCCGTGAGGTCCAGATGCAAGGTCAAAGTCTTATCCGGTGGTGAAAAGAACCGTTTGCTCATGGCCCGGTTGTTTACCCTGCCATTCAATTTATTGGTGTTGGATGAGCCCACCAATGATCTGGATGTGGAAACTCTAGAATTATTGGAAGAATTATTGCTCAACTATTCGGGAACACTTCTATTGGTGAGCCACGACCGGGAGTTCCTGAACAACGTGGTGACCTCCGTCATCGCGATGGAGGGCGACGGGATCATCAATGAGTATGTGGGCGGATATAGCGATTGGGAAAAGGACAAAAAAAAGCGGGAAATCCCAAAAGTCCGCAAAGAGGAAAAAGCGGTAAAAAAGAAAACCGACTCCCAGCCCCGTAAATTGACCTACAAAGAGGAACGGGAACTGGAAGAGTTACCTCGCAAAATAGAGAAATTGGAACAAGAGCAGCAGGCGATCTTTCAACAAATGGGAGATCCTGGTTTTTACAAAAAAGGAAAGGAACAGATCGCCCCTGTAAAAGATAGAATGGACGCCGTGAAAGCGGAGCTGGAAGTGATGTACGAGCGATGGCAGACTCTGGAAGAAGTGAAAGCCCTGCGGGAGTCCTGACGTTTAAGGCCGATGTCCGATTGGTATCTCTATATGATCCGTTGTCATGACGGATCCATTTATACAGGAATTACCACAGATGTGGCCCGCCGTTTTGCCGAACACCAACTACAAGGCGATAAATGTTCCCGCTATCTTCGGGGTAGGGGACCGCTTGAATTGGTGTTTTATCAAAGAGTGGGAGATCGGAGCCTCGCCTCCAAATTGGAATTCACAGTGAAACATCTCCCCAAATCGGAAAAAGAAGACATTATCGCGCGGCGTAAAGATCTATAAAAAAAAAGCACCCGCCCGCGGGGGGCGGATGCCATTTTGTTTAACGATGTAAAAATGTGCGTTCGGAAATATTTCGCTTATAGTCCGTTCGGTGTGCCGGGGGTCCGGATCTTGAGGGACGGATCGCCGAACACGGTCCAGGTCAACGCCATTTTTTCGCCGTCGCTGCCATATTCATCGATCATCTGGAACATACCGTTCACAAAAACACCGCCGTAGGTGCGTCTGGCGCCTGTGACCAGGATGTCGGCCATTTCGTCTTCAGCGCACATGGGGGAGTACCAGGACTGGTTGATGGTGGCGCCGCAGTTGACGATCGCACCGGTGGGCACGCCGTTGTTGGTGGCCCGCTGCCAGGCTTCGCTGAAGCAGGTTTTGCCTTTGAATTCACCGACCACACAGGCGACGGTAAAGATGAAGGGCAATTCGTTCTCGTTAACCAGGGCGTTGACGTCGTTGATGTTGTATTCCCAGGAGGAGGTCCACCAACCGGAAGCATAACCATGGCCGCAATAGAAGATGGTGCCTGCGCCGGCATTGATGAGACTGCTCATCAACGCGGGGCTGCCGGTGGCCTGGTGGCATTCGTGGGTGGTGTAACCGTATCCGGCCAGGTCGGCCAGGATGTTGTTGATGTGTTCATAGTCGTATTCGGCGTCGTCACCGGTGCCTTCGGAAGAACCGAAGCCGATGGCGTGGGTGAAGAATTCGGCGGTGGGAAGAACATCACGTTCGTAATAGATGGTGCGGTCTACCTGGGTGGTGACTTCAGCGCCGGTCTGGGCGGAGAATCTGCCGATGTAGATGTCCTGGTAGCCGTCGCCGCCCACGATCATACCGTAGGTGTTATCGGCGTAGTAGTTTTTGACTTTGTAAGGAGCGATCTGTTCAGCGTCGCCAACCAGCAACAGATAGGTGAGACCGTTGGTGTTGTAGTAGTTGGCTACGTAAGACTTGAGAGCCTCGGTGCTTCCGATGGTGGAATAGTTTACCAGGTCCACGTTGTAACCTTTGGACTGTTTCCAGGCCACGAAAGGAGCCATCTCATCCATGAAGTCGCTGTAGCAAACGATCAGATAGGTGCCGATCGGATCGGTCAACGTGGTGTATTCGAGAGAGGTTTCGCCGATGTAGTTGATGAAGTGGCGGGAATACACTTTGTCGAACATGTCTTTTTTCATGGGTTTGGTCCGGTTCAAGACATTGTCGCCCTGCTGGCCGGTGTTGGACACTTTTACAGTGATGTCGGAGTACACGCGTAACACTTTGGTTACCGGATTGTACTGGAACGGATAGACGGAGATTGTCTGTCCTCTCAAATCTCTGATGATATAAGGATTGCTGAGTTCGGCCAGGTTACCGGGATAAAAGGCGTTGCGACTGTACACTTTGCCGTATTCGTAAGGAACATCGGCGGGATTGATATCCCTGGTCAGAATGCCCTTTGAGGGAGCGAGACTGACGTTTTCGATATCGGTGTAAGTGGAGCCTACAACTTCGATTTTCATTTTCGCCTTATCGGGAACGATAATGGCGGATGTCATTTTGGAAACTTCGGGAGCGCCGGCCTCGAGGACCTTGGCGCCTTTCGGCACTTCCAATACAGATGCTGTACCATTTGGGGTGGATACATTTGCGAGCTCATAAGAGGCTACATTGAATTTCACAACGATCTCGTCGCCATTGGAAACGAGTTCGCTATTGTTCGCCAACCCTACGGTGACGCTTACTAAGAACAAACAAAGAACTAAACAAATAAATTGTTTCATGTGTTTATACCTCCAGGAATGGATTTGGTCGCCATTCCATAAAATAGATTCCTGAACAAAAAATCCCATCTTTGTGCATAACTAACCATTTTTTAATTATTAAAGAATCGCTACAATCACATAATAATTAAATAAATTATTTTTTATTTCAGTAGGCAGAATACTCTAGTGGGAAAAAGTTTTCAACCAACAAAAGTCTGATTTTTGGTATGAGTTTTTGTATGAGTTGCACAACTAAAGTTGTATTGGCCAATTCCCTGTTTTGATCCCCTGTCGCTCAGGAAACCATGAAAATGTTTCATCTCTTGATTTAAAATCAAAAATACGTTAACATTGGGAAGATGAGGATACCATGACACAATTAGAGCATGCAAAAAGCGGAAATATTACCCCGCAGATGGATATTGTCGCCCGCAAAGAGGGGCTAACCAAAGAAGAAATTCTGTCATTCATCGCTGAGGGAAAAGTCGTTATTCCGGCTAACTGCAATCACAAGAACCTTGATCCAATTGGGATCGGCGCCCGCACAAGGACGAAGATCAACGCCAATATAGGTACTTCCAAAGATTTCTCGGATGTTAACGATGAAATAAAAAAAATAGAAAATGTCATCAAATATAAAGCCGATGCCGTGATGGATCTCAGCACCGGCGGAGATATCACCGAAATACGGAGAGCCTTGATCGCCAAATCGACCATCCCGTTCGGCAATGTGCCGATCTATCAGATGGTGATCGATTTTGTAAATACCGGCGAATCCTTTGTGAACATGGCATTTGAGCAGATGCTCGAATTTATCGAAATTCAGGCCCGGGATGGCGTCGATTTCATGACCATTCACGCCGGGCTTACCATGGCTGCGGTCGAGAAACTGAGGGCACAAAAACGGAAGGCCGATATCGTGTCCAGGGGCGGCTCCATTATCACCGGCTGGATGCTTCACAACAAAAAAGAAAATCCGTTTTACGAACATTTCGACCAGATTCTCGACGTGTGCCGCCAACACGATGTAACCCTGTCATTGGGAGACGGCTTGAGACCCGGCTGCCTTGCGGATGGCAGTGATTGGGGACAAATCGAGGAGCTTCTCACTCTGGGGCAATTGGTGAAGCGATGTCGGGATGCAGGTGTGCAGGTGATGGTCGAGGGGCCGGGGCATTTGCCCATCGATCAAATCGAAATGAACATCAAGCTCCAGAAATCCGTTTGCCTGGATGCCCCGTTTTATGTGCTCGGACCAATTGTCACCGATATC
>JAHELQ010000309.1 GCA_024644125.1 Candidatus Aminicenantota bacterium
ACCTAAAAAAAGAGAAAGAGGCAGTCGAGTGGCTTGAAAAAATTAAAGCCCAGATAACAAGCCTCACAAGCAAAAAAGAGATAAACATATTCGGATACAGTTACCTGAATATGATCGAGAACTTTATTCAATTTTACGCCAAAAACGCGGAAATTGCCAAAGCGGACAAATACGTGGAAATGTATTTAGCGGAAGCCGGCCGTTTCGAGCAAAACCGCATAAAAGAATTGAAGATGCTGTTTTTCGCAAAAACCTATGGGGTTTATTTGAAACAGACACTGGATTTTCTTGACAAAAAACTCGAAAAAGGACTCAGCCCTGGTTCCACACCGTTAATCTGCGACAAAGCGAGAATCCTTTACAAGTTGGGAGATAAGGAAAAAGCCAGAATACTAGTGACCGATTTTTATAAAAACAGCGACTTTCTGACTAAAGCCGAACCCAAAATGCAGGCCAAAGCGCTCAACAACCTCGCCTGGGTGTTTGTGGAATTGGAGATGATCGACGAAGTGGCCCTCGATATAGCTGAGAAATCGGTGAAATCGGATGAGAATTCAAACAATCTGGATACTCTGGCACGGATCTATGCCTACTTCGGCAATCCTGGAAAAGCGATCGAACTGGAAGAGAAGGCTCTAAAAAAAGCCGAAACCAATTACCAGGAGACAGAATTCAAGAAATTGATCAATGAATGGAAAACTATGGTAAAATAATGATGGAACAGGCAGGAAGATGCCGCTCCCTGCCTGCTCGAGAACGAAGATGTTCAGACGCTGCCGGTCGGTTACCCACCCTGGGTGACCGGCAGTGTTCCTGTTATCGCCTTCCGCATATCTCCATCCTTACTTGAGTTTTTTGTAAGTTATTTCCCTGAGATCCGGGAAGGCAAACACCCTGGGCTTTCCATTCCTTTCCAAAACGATACCGTTCTTGAAAATCTGGAGACGATTGCCGACCTTAATCGTTTCGAGATTCAATTCCAGCAAAACCTCATTTTTTCCGTTTTTATAACGGTTCAAACTCTTGACCATATAAGGGGCGCTCATTTCGGCATAATAAATCCCGTCCGCCGGCTGAGCATGCCGCGCATACGCGGCCGAGTCGCTAATCAGGTCTACAGCCAACGTATCGAGAGACACGCGATATAACTCCTGTTTCATGATACCGCACACCTCCTTCCATCCGGCGTGGTTGAGATTCGACTGCCAGTAGTAACTATAGAACCTCAAATCGACCGAAACTTCCTTCACCATCTCGGCACCAGTCTCATTCAATTTCCAAAACCGTAGCGGCCCCCCTTTGGAAGGCGCCAGGAGCATGCCGCCGGCATATAATGGACTTATAGAACCAATGTCAAGCCACTCGAACGCCCCATCGCCCCATACCCGAAGCACCGAGCGCTCGAGCTTGGCCACCATCTGGATGAGAAAAAACTCCCTACCGTCGATTTCATCGGCGCCGAACAGGAACGGCTGTTGGCGTTTTTTCTCGGCGGTCCATGGCACGCTGAGCTTTCGCACCCGATGATTGTCACGGTCCACACACACAATATTCAATTTATCCTTTTTGGCCCATTCAAGAAACACGATATCATTTTTCCAACCCCAGCCGCGGTAGCGAATGATTCCCGTCGGCGAACTCTCATAAAGACTCTCAACACTAAAATTTTTTTTATCCAACCGCATCAGTTTGGAATGAAAGTCTCCGGCATTTTGATATAAATTGAATTCATAGATATAGCGGTCATCTTCTAGAAATGGCTGGCCAAAGCGGGTAAATCCGGTAAGTTTCCTGACATTGCCGCTATCATATAACCTGGCCTCAAACTCATCCACCTCGATCAGATCAAAATCATCAGTCAAATAATAAGACTGGTAATCGGATTTGATACCGCGATATGCGGTGAAAAACGATAACAAAACGCCAACCACCAATGACGGAATTAAAATCTTGCAATACCGGCGCCGGCTCTCACGGCTATAGCTGGCGTCAAAGCGTTTAAAATGCGCGATGAACGCTACGAGAAAGGGCAATACCAAAAACGACAGGCTGATAAATACAAACCCCAGATAACGATTGCCCGAGTCCACAAGAAAAAGATCCATCGCCTGAATCCCCATATCGCTACCCGCCCGCAACCGGAAAGTATAGATAATCAGAAAATACAAACCCGCGGCCACCAGGCTCAAGGAAACGAACAAATGGATTGACAACTTCAGGAAATTATAGGAATTGGTGGATAATGAGAAGGAGAGGATAAATATCGTGATATACCAGGCCAGTAAAGAAGTCTTGCCCATCAGCGAGACCTGGATTCCACCCAGGTGATAGAGTCCCAGATACAATAGAAACATTAACGTTACTGCGACAATTCTTGGAACGGCCTTGAGCGTCAGTAACCGGTATCGGGAATAAGGTAATGAAAGTAAATAATCCATCCCTTCCTGCCCATTTTCATTGGAAAAGGTCGCGATTCCCATAAAAAAAGCCCAAAACAACAAGCCGACTTGAAAGAGAACGAAAAAGACGTCGAAATATCCGGGGGCAGTCGGAACGAAGATTCGTTCGATGAAAAGAAAAGCCGACACTAAGAGCATGACCCCAAACAAAATCGCCGCATGCTTGCAGATGGTTTTAATCTCTTTTATTAACATAAAAACCTCCTATAAACGATTTTACTATCTCCACCAATTCCAACTCACAGAACTCATACCGGGAGAATGCTCTCGCCATCTCGGGTTTGAAGGGGTAAACCACATACTCTTTGTATAGATCGTTGCCCCGCTGAAAAATCACCGGCAAGCCAGTCGAGATCTCCTCCTTCAGAGAGATCTTCCTCACTTTGCTTCTGAGCTCTTCCAGCGGCTCGTCGATCACGAAGCGGCCGTCGTTCATCACCAGTAGACGCTCGGGAATATTCTGGATATCATTGAACGTATGATTTACCATCAGGACAGTGGATTCCAACTCAGCCACAATCCCGATCAAACTCTCAATAAAAATATCCCTGAGGAACGGATCGATGGTGTGCACCACCTCATCCACCAACAAGAGCTCAGGCTTCTGGGAGAGCAACAAAGACAAATGAAAAATCACCCGTTCACCGGTGGACAATTGTTTGATTTTCCGCTTCCGCTCGATGCCAATTTGCCGTAGCAACGAATCATCGAACCGCTGAATACCGAACACCCGGCAATGAAAATCGATACCTTCCTTGAGAGTCATCTCTTCAAACAAACTGGACTTACCGATGATGGCTGCGATTTTTCGCTTCGATATTCCAGTATTGAAGCGGATTTCGCCGGAATCGGCGATATAACTCCCGGCCAGACAACGGAGAAAACTACTTTTCCCCACGCCGTTTCTTCCGGCGATCAGTACTGTTTCGCCCTTGTTCAATGAAACATTTAACTGTTTCAATACTGGACGCCGGTTCAACGTCAAACACAAATCCTTAACTTCGATGAATGCTTGCCTATCGTTCATTGTTCACCACCCTGGAAAATAACTCCTGCATTTCATTTCGGGAAAACCCAAGAGAAAACGCGCGACTGACAACGCTCTTCAACTCCTCTTCAATGATTGAAATCTTCAATTTGTCGAGCTTTCCCTTCTGTTCCTTGACCCGATATCCACTTCCCCGTTTCCCTTCGACAAATCCCTCTTCTTCCAAATTGTAATACACCTTTGCTACAGTATTGGGATTAAGTTTCAAAATTTTGGCCAGCGTACGGATGGAAGGCAACGTGTCGCCATGTTGCAGCTTCCCGGCCATAATATCAAGAACAATCGACTGCTTCAATTGTTGATACACAGGAACCGGCGACCCATTGTCGATCTTAAAACCGATCATTAGTACCTCCTCGCTCTAATTGTACTATTAGGATAATACAATATAAATTGTTTGTCAAGCCAAAAATTTAAAATTGTTTTTCCCCGTCGCCAAAAATCGAGCCGGCCATCTATACTTCTGAAAATCCTGGAAATGCTTGACATTCAATTGTACGATCATTATAATACAAAATTATTGCGAAATAGCGCCCTAAGGGAGTTTGGAGACCGTTTGAGGAGGAAGCTAACGGTGAAAGGAATGGTGAAGTGGGATGAGCCATAAGAATTTGTACGTCGATACATTCTTGTGCGTCTGGTCCAGTAGCTTGCAAGAATTGGCGAATCTTGATCGAGGAAAAATCGCCGAACGTCTGGGTATCAGCAAATCACATCTTTCGAGCCGATTTCGAGACAGCTACAACATGTCGTTTCTCGAAGTACTGGAATTCATCCGCATGTTGAGGGCCGCCGAATTGTTGAAGGAAAGATCCGATTTGACAGTCAAGGAAATAGCGGAATTGATAGGTATCCGGAAGTGCGATCATTTTAGAAGAAAGTTCAAGAAATACTTTGGAGTCGCACCTTCAGAATACCGGCCCAGAGAGGGGTAGCTTCAGAATTACGATATCGTCCAGCTTTTGGAAGGGAAAGATCGTACCGTCTTTCTCGTAATGTTTCCATTGGCTGTTAGCGATATAGTAGAGGTGCCCCTCCGCCAATACGCCGAGCGTAGGTTCGTTGAAATGGGGATTGTTGCGCTCCAGCACCTGAGCCCTTTCTACTTTTTTAAAATCTTTATCAAGGAAAAATTGGCTCACCCTCATGGGGAAAACGCCGTTCTGAATGCCAACCAAACTGTTTTTATAAAAATACAACCCGTCGATTCCTACCAACGGCGCATCGTCGGAGTGCTGGATTTTCCAGAGGATCTTCTTCTCTTTCACTCCGGCGACATACACTCCGCTCCCATATTCTTCGATAAACAGGAACCTGCCGTCGCCGGAAAAATCGAGCCCCTGGAGGGAATAAAACGAGTCGCTGGCGATAATCGCTTCCAACTCATCGGTGGCGGGATGATACCGATAGACAATGTTTGCCGAGCTATCTGTGGCATAAATATCGCCATCTGGATGAATCGCGAGATCACCCAGCATATGGATGGTCTCTTCGTGCAAAATCTTTTTCCCGACACAACGCCCGGTCTCCAGATTGAAGCCGGCAATCGCGGTCCGGCCTTTATTTTCGGGTTTGTATCCGGTCATGTGGGGAATGGCCACAGTGGTGACCCACAACAACCGCCGCTCCGCATCGATCTTCAGCCCCATCACCGCATCCAGTCCATCCTGGCCTGTCGAGACGAAATCGTGCAAGTTTCCCTCTTGATCGCGCCAGACAATTTTCTGGTGATGCACACTTCCAATATAGAAACGACCGCTCTTCGGGTCAAAGGCAATAGATTCCGGATGCAAATCCCGTTGCGCGATCACGAACGCGGTTTCGCTATTGGCAACCGGCGCCCGGAGCAAAACGGCATCCGCCACAATTTTCTTGAATTCCGGCAACGGTTGTAACCACAGGAAATCAGGGTCTGTCGCTATTGTTTCGGTTGCGTTGAGAGGCAGGGTTTTTCGCAAATATTCGAGTGCTTGCCCTTTGTTTTTGTTCAAAGAATACACCCCGGCAAGATTGTACATCACCACTTTATTATAGGGTCTCAAACGCTCCAATTGCCGGTACAATTCGAGGAGAGTCTTGTAATCTTTCACCTGGTAAGCCTTTTGGGCCTCCGCGTACAATTCCCCCGGAGTCTTTTTCGTTTGGGCCGGAATAATGGCGGTCAAAAAAATTGTCATGACAAAAATCGCTTTCAAAAACGTTCCGTTCATTTCACAACTCCACACGCAAGCAATCATAACACCCATCAGACAAAAAAACAATATGCCGCCGGATTCCAGTCAGTTTTTTTGCAGGAAATGAATTATTACTTTATTTATAAACCGGTTTTTGATATAATGATGACTCGCGGAGGTAAGCGAATGAAAATATTTCTAGATACAGCAAATGTCGATGAGATCAAACAGGGGATTGAATTCGGAATCGTAGACGGAGTGACGACCAATCCTTCGTTGGTGGCGAAAGAAGGTAAAGGCTTTCTACCGTTGATCAAAGAGATTATTGCGATTGTGCCGGGTCCGGTTTCGGTGGAAGTGACAGCCACCGACGCGGTTGGAATGATAAAAGAAGCAGAAGAATACGCAAAAATATCCGAGAACGTCGTCATAAAAGTACCCATTAATTTAGAGGGCTTGAAGGTCATCAAAAAATTATCGGAGCAGGACATCAAAACAAACTGCACCCTGATTTTCTCACCTTCGCAGGCTTTGTTGGCGGCAAAAGCTGGAGCCACATACGTTTCTCCTTTTGTAGGGAGAATAGACGATATTTCCGGCAACGGGATGGAATTGATCGAAGATATCGCCCAGATATTCGACAACTACTCCATCGAGACCGAAATCATCGTCGCCAGTGTACGCCACCCGCTTCACTTTGTGCAATCCGCGTTGATCGGCGCAGATGTGGCTACAATTCCTTTTTCCACACTCAGCAAATTATTGAATCACCCGCTTACCGACATCGGCATGGAGAAATTTTTAAAAGACTGGGAGAAGGTCGCCAAATAAGAACAAAACAGTGTCGCGTAAACTAAAGATTTTCATTTCTTTTTTTTTATACTTTTTGTCTTGATTGCCCTACTATACGGGGTAAA
>JAHELQ010000310.1 GCA_024644125.1 Candidatus Aminicenantota bacterium
AGAGCTGGCTGCGTTTTGCCGGATATGTTGTTGGTACAGCGAGTAAGTTGCCATCGCCACTTCAAAATAACTGCGTTTGACAATGCACATGCTTTCCACAGGTTTGTCGAGCAACCTGAATTTTGACCAGGAAAAAAAAGGACACCAACCGCCGCATAGATTTCGGGCCCAGCATGCCCGGCATGTTTCGTTTTTTGAGGCCGCGAGCTTGAGAAATTCAGGCTGCCATGATTTGTCGAAGCCCTCATCGAGGCTTCCCATCTCAAACTCCCGGCAGCCGATGAAGTTTTCGCAAGGAAGGAGACGGCCCTCTGGATCCACCATCGCCTGGGCGTTCGCAGCAGAGCAGGCCGAGTAGGGAGTTTTGCGGGATTCCAGAGTCTTGAATGTCTGGGGAAATCCAATGGGAGGAGGATCGTTGAATAGGATGTTTTGGCTCAGAAGGTGCTGAACCAGTTCCTCGTAATTTTTGTCGTACCAATCTGGATCTTCGTCCACAAAGGGAATTCCGTAATCCCTCGCGATAGCGTTTGAGATTTGCACATTATTAATGCCACACTCCAACAATGATGTTACAATATCTTTGAAGCGGTATTGTTTATCGTGACTGACCGCCACTGCACCGATGAAGCACTCCTGCTCCTTTAAGTGACGTATCCCTTCCATAACGTGCCGGAAGGAACCGGATCCATCACGGAACACCCTCTTTGAGTCGTGAATCTCCGGCGTGCCGTCCATACTCAACGCGACGGTGATGTTGTGTTCCTTGAAAAAAGCCGCCATCCGTTTGTCGATCAGGGTACCATTTGTGGTAACAGTGTATTTGATTGTTTTCTTTTTGATTGGCGCTTTTTGATTGGCGTACTCTACCGCCCCGCGGAGAACCTCGAAGTTGAGAAGAGGTTCGCCTCCGAAAAATCCGATCGAGATATTTTCGTTATCTCCCGATTCAATGAACAACAGGTCGATGGCTTTTACGGCCGTCTCCAGCGTCATATATTTCGGAGCGATATGGCCTTCTTTCAGTGTCAAACAATAGCGGCATCTGAGGTTGCAATCCTGGGTGACGAACAAGGTGATCCCTTTGAAATATTCCACGTTCTCAACCGGTAGAGGTTCGGGGGGCGGGAGTCGGAATCCCAATAATTGAATGTCGATCAATTGCCGCAAAATATCTTCCACCGCCTCACGGTCAAAACGGCTCGCCAGGATATCGATCACTTGCCCGGGTGTTTTACCCTCCGCCTCTGTTAGAATGGCGTGGGCCTCTTCATTCACTTCGTATAGATTCAATGTGTTGGCATCGAACACGAAATAGTTGCCCAATCTGGAGAACAAATGGAGCTCTTTTGATTTTAAGCGGTGGGACATTGGTTATTTTTTTCTCCTTTTTTTATATAATGTTCCGACAAAAACCAGTGTCAGCAACGAAACGAGAGAGATGGTGCGGTTGATGAACGGCCATGGGAAGCGCGTTGTCTGAATCCTGCGCTTCGGTTTGATGATAACGGTCACGATGCCGGTGATAGACTCCGCCGGGATTCTGCTTCCCAGGATGCTGTTGTCGCCCTTTTCCCAAATAAATAAGTCACCGTTCTGCTTCCATTTCCACACTACCCGGTGGCAGGTGGCAGGTTTACCGAAGCACACGATGTCGCCGATCGCGGGCTTCGTTTTTGTTACCGGCCGCACCATTACGACATCGCCAGCCTTCAATATGGGGCGCATACTTTTGCCGTTGACTGTCAGTTTGCGTTCAATGGCCGGCGTGTTCTGCCGGCGACACTGAGGATAATAGTAGGGGCGCGTTGCCAGTATTTTTTGAAGCTGGAGATATACTCCCATTAGCCTCGCTTTTTGTTCCAGACCAAGGCGGGAGTGTTCAACCATGGCATGCTCGGCAAGGAGTGATTGAATCCTGCAGATACCGGCAGTCATTTTCTTGCCACGGATGGACGAACCGCCGCATAAGTAACGGATACAACAGTCGCGACAATGATCTGCCCGGTCCGTCGTGGGAACGATCCATCGGGATCGGCTAAGGCTGTCGATTCCCGAATCAAGATTCCCAAGGCAAAGGTCCGATTGGCCGCAATACATTCTGCAGGGATAGAGGTTACCGTCTAAGTCCAGGGCCATATACCGGTTGCCGGCCCCGCAACCATGCATGTTTTTTTGTGAAGTTAAAATAGCCATGCCAAAGGGAATATGGTTGACGACGCAATGGCTTTCGGCTCTGACATCCGGTGTAAATGCGCGGCAAAGATTGTCGGCGAGGCTGGTGCATACCTCCGGGTCAGCGACGTCGAGGCCGGATTCACCGTGCTTGCACGCGGCGCACAAGAAGTCGATGTGTACATGCCGGAAACCTGAGACGCCAATCGCGTCAAGCGCTTTTTCCAATTGTCGAAGCGGTCTTCCGTCATAGTCGATGGTCAAGGCGGTTCTCGACAGCAACGGAGGCGGACACAACTTTTTTTCGGCGAAGCCAGCAAATCTTTCCAACTGGAATGCCGGGACATGGAGTTCAAGTTTTAGCTTTGTATCCGTGATCTGGTTCGCCAAACGTTGGAAATCGGTGATTCCCATCAGGGATAAAGACACATGGAGGGCGCGTCTGTGTTGCGAATCCCTCCCGCCGCCTATTTTTTTTAGTGAATCCAGGATATATTCGGGAATCGTTTTTTCAGCCATTTGGACCGTTAGCAAGCAATCCTGATGGCGGCCCGGTTGCCGATGCAAAAAGTCAACTGATCTGCGAAGCAAATGATCGATATCCCGGCCTGAAAGCTCTTCGATCAGACAAAGTTCCAGGGCGGTTACCGGCGGATGTTTCCGGATGACCTCCGCATCCTGGGGTGGACATTCGTCCAGCACGCCGGACTGTTCTAGCGCAGTCAGTGTTTGTCCGATCTCGTATTCATTA
Organism: Candidatus Aminicenantota bacterium; assembly: GCA_024644125.1. Classification (GTDB taxonomy): domain Bacteria; phylum Acidobacteriota; class Aminicenantia; order UBA2199; family UBA2199; genus JAHELQ01. Next base: position 2,927 of record JAHELQ010000310.1, read on the forward strand.
TGAGTATGATTCAAGTCTGAAAGATCAGGGTACCGCTCCAAAATGTCACGCGCCAGATTGCTCACTTCAAAAAACGACATATCTTCGACATCGAGCGCATAATTCTGGGTGCCTCTTGAAAAAGTATGTAGTTCCTTCATATAAAAATCAGATACAAAAATTCTACTTTAAAAAAAGAGGTTGATTTCCGGTATAAGCCGCGCTCCGAAAGTCTCTTCGGCGCGCCCCATTGGAGATAGTACGTCGTATTTGGCCAGGGATTGCACCTTTCAACGGATTTTCGCTCAATGCCGTCATTCAATGGAATAATCGGCTTCCTTTTTTTTCGTTGTTCAGCTTCATCGTTCCTCCATGGTAATTCATTTCAAATTGTCTCAAGTTAGAATGAAGGTATCCCCACCATCATAAACAATTATTAACGTTGCTTCACCTTAACTTGTATTGTTTCACATTATTGGGGATCATTTCCCAATAAATATTTTATGGTAGTGATATTGAAATGTCAATTATTATTCAAATTTTTTTCAGGCATATTTTTGTATTCTCCGAGCATATCCTCCCGAAATGATAACCCAGGGGTTATACTCAATAATCTCACGGTTACCAAAAGAGTAAACGGTAGAAAACGATTCCCGTTGAAGCCTGTGATTTAGACGTTCTTAAACATCGGCCTCCGCCACCGCTGTATGGAACAATTATTGCTTAGAGAGTTATGGGTGAACAACATGAAACAGGTAATTTTGATTCTAGCAATTTTTGCATCGGCAATCGCCGGATCTGCTGTGGCGGCTGTGGCGGACAATCCGCTGAATCTCTCGGCCGGAAGTATTGGAGAGCGAAATGTCCATCCCAGGATTCTTGTCCTCAAGAATGGCGACATTTTAGCGGTCTGGGAGAGCGGCCACGATAAATCGGACAATGATATCGTGTGCCGGATATGGAAGCGGGATATTAATGGGTGGGATCCTCCGGTGGGCACACCGCCCCACATTGCGGCGCTAAAAATCCGCAATGCCCAATTCCCACAATTGGTGGAAGACCGGGATGGAGTGGTGCACATGAGCTTCATGGACGGCGACGCCTCGTACGACCGCGATGTCTATTATTGTTATTACCAACAGGGAGAATGGAGTCCTCCGCAAAATGTGTGTCCCACAGCGGTGAACTCCGCCTGGCCCCGCATTTGTCTCGACCGGCGGGAAAACTCTCTGTATATCACCTGGCAGCATGTCTGGAACAACCGTTTTGACGGCAAAGACATCGTTTATGTAAAAATGAAGCAGGGGATCGATTCATGGAGTGTGATGAAGCGATTTTCGCACACCCCCGCCTCCCAGAGTATCCATCAGGCGACCGTGTGTACTGGAGGGCGCATGTATGGCGTTTGGATGGATGGGGATTCAGAGCGGGATGTCTGGGGGCTCCGGGCCGGTTGGGCGGATGATGCCACAGGCAATTGGCAAGAAACGGAACTTGTCCCTCCGGCCGCTTTGCATCAACCCCAATGGCCCGACCTGGAAATTGATTCCTCCGGGAACATACTGGGGATTTTTTCTCGAAGGGACGCGCCTCTAGAATACGTGCTCAAACCTTCCGCTTTGAACCATTGGCAATCCGGCTTCCTGGCTGACGGGGGAGGGATTACTTTCTTCGGTATAACCGTTGCCCGCAATGATGTGGCCTATTGTATGTACCGGCGAAATACAGGCGTAGGATTTTTGCCTGTGCTGATCCGGTTTGACGGCAACAAGGCATCGAAGCCGGAACCCATCGATCATCCGTCCCTTCAACCAGCGCAATGGATAGGGCATATGGACATCGCAGTTTCAATCGACGGTTCGATTCATTCTGTGTGGAGCTCCGGACACCCGTCCCATGTTCCCACACAGATTATGTACATCAGGCAATCTCGGCATCTAGAGGCGCCGGATGTCTCTATCGAAGTCATCCGTAATGTGGGGCGCCGAGTAGAGCTTCATGGGGGGGTATTGTCCAACGATTCCAAACTCACCCATCAAAATTGGTATATTCCCGAACTGGATATGTGGACAAAAGGGGACAGGCTAATTGTTGAATTTCCGCAAATAGGGGTTTATACAGCCTACTACCTTGTCGCGGACCAAAACAATATTTACGGCTATGCCCAAAAGGAGATTCATCTTCGGGATATCCCGATTGTTTCGGAAAACCTCCCAAACCGACTCCTCCTACGCAAAGACTAATTTAGAAAATCCTATCCAGTCTACCCTAAATCCCGTACAAGGCGAATTTGCATGGGGGAGTTAATCGTCGCCGGAGAATTTTTTGCGGTATTCAGATGGACTGAGGCCGGTGAATTTTTTAAACGCGTCGTTGAAGACGGATTTTGAGTTGAAGCCTACTTCGTACGCGATTTTTAAGAGGACAAAGTCTTTCTCTTTTGGATCCAGCAATTTTTTACACGCCTCTTCCACCCGGTATTGGTTAAGGAAATTCTTAAAATTCTGCTCTCTTTCCTCATTGATGATCTGCGACATCTGCTTGGCAGGAATAGACAACCGGGACGCCAGTTTGGCCAACGAAATATTGGGGTCCAGGTAGGGCTTTTCTTCTTCCATATAATCCATCAACCGTTGCAACAGTACTTGTGATTTCCGCGGCGTAAGGGGAGAATCCCTGTATTTTTCTTTTTGAGGGGGGAATAGTTTTTCCTGCCGGTTTTGGTACAGGAAAAACAAAAATGCCAGAAAAGCGATACACAGAGCCAGCACTCTGACCCAGAAGTTCTGGTAGAGATACGGCCGTATGGAAAACTCCAGACTGGATCCTTTGTGGTTCCAGACTCTGTCGTTGTTGCATGCGATCACCTTGAAGCGGTAGCTCCCGTGATCTAATCCTTCATACCTGATACTTCTGCGGTTCTGGGTGTCGTGCCAGCCGGTGTCTCGGCCGAACAACCGGTAACTGAACATCACCTTCTCCGGCACTATGAAGCTGGGCGCTGTGTAATGAAACTCAATCCAGCGGGTGCCGGCGGGAAGAGTCATGCCGTTCGCGAAGTCCACTTGCGTTCCGTCTACGGTAATTTTTTCCAAAAGTACATTTGGGCGTACCGGATTCAATTCGATGGACTCCGGATGAATGGAGACAACGCCGTTGTTGGTGGGGAAATAAAGTATGCCGGCCGGTCCTTTCCAGCCCGCCGGCTGTATGCCGCCGGTGCACACCGCGCTGCGGATACCGTCCCGTTGTTGGAAATAATAACAATTCAACTTCCTTGATTTTGGAGCTCCATATTCCAGTAATTCTTGTTTTGACACATAAAATATACCGTTGTTTGAGGACATCCACAACCGTTTCCGTTCGTCCTCCAGGATGCGATAGATCACATTGTTGAAAAGGCCTTGCTCGATTTTGAATACCTGGATACGCCCCCGTTGTAGACGGTTCAAGCCGCCGCCGTCGGTGCCGATCCATACGGAGCCGGACCGGTCGCAATAGATGTCCAGGATAATATTGTTACTGAGCCCCTGTTCCACGGAGTAAGAGGTAAAAACTCCGGCGGCGAAGCTGTGTAATCCTGCGGGAGTACCGATCCAATAAGTGCCTGCCGGGTCCTGGGTAATAACTGAGACTGAATTGTCACGAAGTCCGTTCGCAGTGGAGAAATTTGTGAACGAGTTGCCG
>JAHELQ010000311.1:0-4469 GCA_024644125.1 Candidatus Aminicenantota bacterium
TGTAGGGAATTAATATTGCGATGAAGATGAACAGGATAAAATAGCTAGATCCCTTGAATGGATTGGATGCCGGGCTGCGCACGAAAAGCCTCCTTTTTCAGGGTGGATCCCTGAATTATATATTCATTTGATTTTTGTAAGAGCTGAAAGGCAAGTATAGTTAATTGAATAGATATTTTCAATAGTTGAAGAGCGTTTCGGTTTTTTTTGTTTTTATTTTGAATTAATCAGGTGATGGGGACAGGTTAATTATGTGACGGTTTAACTGATGCTTGAGATCTGAATCCTGGAGCCAGATCTCAGGCTTTCTTGAATCTTGAATCAGGTCTGCTTCATGCGGATCGAGAAGAGGTGATCGCCGATTGCGAAAAGATTTCTGCCTGTCCCCGAGGCCCCCGAGGCCCCTTTTGTACGGCTAAAGATAACATTTTTGATTGAAACCTTGTTACGAGAAAAATTGACAAGTCGAGGATTCTCAAATATTATTGAATGTGTGAGTTGAATGATGTCTATAAAAAAAATCCTGGTTTTTGGTTTGATGATTGTTCTGTGGGGGATCGCGTTGCTGGGGCAGGGGACGCGGGGGTATTTGAAGAGTGGAAATTGGTACCCGGCTGAGAAAGAAACGTTGCTAAAAGATATGGACGAGTATTTTGCCGGAGTCGAGGATGTGGGGATCGATGGGCGGATCCGGGGGATTGTGGCGCCGCATGCGGGATTGGCGTATTCCGGGCTTTGCTCTGCGCAGGCGTTTGGGCAATTGAAGGATGTGACGTCCATCGATAGGGTTATTCTTCTCGGAGTGTCCCACCGGGGTCAATTTTACGGGGCCTGCGTATCGAGTTTTGATTTTGACGAGACGCCGCTCGGGAAATTGGAAGTGGACCGGGAGGTCACGGGAAAACTCGGGAGAGAGATGTTTTTCAAGGTGGACAACCGGATAATGGAGCTGGAACACTCTATCGAGAATCAATTGCCTTTTTTGCAGAAAGTGTTCGCCAGGCAGAAGATCAAGATCGTGCCCATTCTATTTGGAAGTTTACGCAAAGAGCATTTCAAGGCTATGGCACAAACCATCGGGAAATTCGTGGACGACCGGACTCTGGTTGTGGCCAGTAGCGATTTCACCCATTATGGGAGCAATTTTGGATATGTGCCGTTTACCGGGGATGTGAAGGATAATCTCGCGCGGTTGGATTTGGGTATGGCGCGCGCAATCGAGACGCTTGACTTTTCGAGCTATTACAAATACAGGCAGGATACCGGAATTACAATGTGCGGATTTACGCCGGTGGGGGTGATGATGCACTTATTCAAACCGCAAAAATATCACGGTAAATTGTTGTCTTATTACAAATCAGGGGATTTCACCAACGATTATTCCGTGAGCGTCAGTTACGCATCTATCGTCATCATCGATGGCTCGGTGCAGTTGACGTTGACCGATGCGGAGAAAAAAAATCTGATTCGACTGGCACGGCGGACATTGGAAAATCATTTTAACGATGCCGGCGTGCCCGGTGATTCGGATCTTCAAAAAGAATACGCCATATCCGACAACTTGAAACGGACGGCGGGTGTGTTTGTGACATTAAAAAAAGATGGCCGGTTGCGCGGCTGCATCGGCACCATCATTGGTTCCGATCCCCTGTATCGCGGGGTTATGCAGAATGTCTTAAAATCGGCGCTACACGATCCCCGGTTCTCTCCGGTGACGAAGGGAGAGCTCGGTGAGATCGAGATCGAGATATCGGTGATGACTCCGTTGCAATTGATCGACAATTACAAATCTATCCGGTTGGGGACCGACGGGGTGATCATCCGCAATGGGAACCGTCAGGCGGTGTATTTGCCGCAAGTGGCAACCGAAACCGGCTGGAATCTGGACCAGTTTTTGGGAAGTTTGTGTCGCAAAGCCGGGCTTCCGGTGGCCGCTTTACGTGACAAAGATACGGAATTTTATATTTTTCAAGCTCTCGTATTTCACGAGAACGAGGCTTGCCATGACAGTTGACCGGCGTACATTTACCAAAAGTGTGATTGCCGCGGGCGCGGGAATGGTGTTTCCGACGTTGATAGATGGGGAAGATACGCCGCCCAACACAGTTGCGATTGCCCGCTCCGAGCGGCTTCAGCGGGTGAATCACGATGTGGGCCGCGAAGCTGCGGCTCAGGTCTTGAACAAGGCGATGATGGCTCTAACCGGAAGCAAAAAACCGGATGAAGCCTGGAAATTGATGGTGGAACCCCATCACAAGGTAGCTATCAAGCTAAGTTGCCTTCCGGGGAAGTACCTATCGTCGAGCCGTGGATTGGTGACCGCCATTGTGGATGGTTTGCGTTCCGCAGGCCTGGAAGAACAGAATATCTGGATTTGGGAGCGCACCGGACGGGAATTGGAAAACGCTGGATTTTCTTTGTCTGATCGGGGTCTCAGAGTGTTGGGCACAGATTCCCTACCCGGAGGCGGGTATGCGAAGGAGTTTGCGTTCTCCGGCAGTGTGGGGACTCTCTTTAGCGAAATTGTCGCAATGGCGGATGTCTTGATCAATGTACCCGTTCTGAAGGATCACGACATTTCGGGAATTTCCTGCGCAATGAAAAATTTTTACGGCGCTATTTACAATCCCAACAAATTTCACGGCAACAATTGCGATCCCTACATCGCGGATCTCTACAACCATCCGTCGCTCAAAAAAAAATGCCGTCTCCATGTGTGCGACGCCAGCCGGATTCAATTGCACAATGGCCCGGCTTTTTATCCAAAATACGTAAAAGAGTATGGAGGGATGTTGGTAAGTATGAATCCAGTGGCGTTGGATTATACTGGTTGGCGATTGATCGAGCGGGAACGGAAGAGTGTTGGATTGCCGACTCTAAAGGAAGAGGGCCGGATGCCCTCTTATATTTTTAGCGCCGCCAAATTGGGGTTGGGGGCTGCTGATGAGAAAAATATCCGGCTTCTCGATATTTCATAAATGGGGAATTGGATGATGACGACGATGGATCGGCGTGAATTTTTCCGGTATGTTGCCGGAGCGGGGAGCGTGTGCGGACTTGGATTGTTGGCTTCTGGAATTATCGATGCGGCGATGCTGGATGGCGGCGATGCCGCGGAAGCGAAATATTATGAAAAATTGGGCGACAAGAAGGTTCGGTGCAAATTGTGTCCACACGAGTGCCGGGTGGCGGATCTCGAGCGGGGCACGTGCGGAGTGAGGGAAAACCGCGGGGGAAAATATTACACGTTGGTGTACGGCAATCCCTGCGCAGCCAATATCGATCCCATCGAGAAGAAACCCTTATTTCACTATTATCCCACCACCGACGCCTTCTCGCTGGCAACCGCGGGCTGTAATTTTGTGTGCCGTTTTTGTCAGAATTGGGAGATCTCGCAGAAACGGCCGGAGCAGATCACATCCTTCGCGCTGGGGCCGGATGCCGTGGTGCGCGCCGCCCGTAAGAACAAGTGTAAAACAATCGCCCACACCTATACGGAGCCGGTGGTCTTTTTTGAATACATGCTGGATTGCGCCATTCAGGGAAAGAAGGCGGGGATCCCCAATGTCATGATATCCAACGGTTATATCCAGGAACAACCGATGCGGGAACTCTGCCGCTACCTGGGCGCGGTGAAGATCGACCTCAAGGCGTTCACCGACACATTTTACAAGGAGCAGTGCAGCGGAACGTTGAAGCCGGTGCTCCGCACATTGGAGATATTGAAAGAGGAGGGGGTTTGGTTTGAAATCGTGGTGCTGTTGATTCCCACCCTCAATGATAGTGTCGCGGAGATAAGGCAAATGTCCCGCTGGATCGTTAAGGAATTGGGGGATGATGTGCCGTTGCACTTCTCCCGTTATTATCCAACATTTATGCTCAAAAACATCCCGCCCACGCCGCCGGCTGTATTGGACCGGGCCTATAAAATCGCCCGCGATAGTGGTGTCAAGTATGTCTACGTCGGCAATATCCTTGCTGACGCCGCCAACACATATTGCCATTCCTGCGGCAAGTTGCTCATTCAGAGAGTTGGCTTCTCCACAGATATAACCGGCCTTGTCGAAAACCGCTGCAAACATTGCAAGACCATTATTCCCGGTGTTTTTTAAGTATTATTCCGTTTCCTTTGCCCGTTGCAGCAGGAGTTCCGGCGAGTCGTTGACGCGGGCCATGGCGGTACCTGTGGAGACTGTGATCTTCGCCTCCCTGTCGATAGCGGCGAGATCGGTCTTCTGGATGAGAGTGCGGTAGACATCAGCCAATTCCCCGAGTTTCGCTTCATTTGTATTGTGGATAATGGCCAGATAACACACCTTGTCTCCCTCTCCGACGGAACCTGTCCAACGTCCCACCCAATCGAAGGAGGTGATGTTGTGAATCAGCGTTTGGGCAAACAACCTTACCGCTTCTGAGTAGCAGTCTTTGCCATTGTCCTTGAGCCCCTCGATGCAATCGATTCTGATGGT
>JAHELQ010000311.1:4479-5389 GCA_024644125.1 Candidatus Aminicenantota bacterium
AGAGCCCGGTGCCGATTTTTCTCTCCAAAAAACTCTGATTGGGAATGCCGGAGATGGGATCCAGCAGCCCCCGGTCTTTGAGCGCTTCCATCCGCTCCAGGAAATGACCGCGGGCCGATGTGTCGCTGAATATTTCCACCGCTCCAATCACCTCTCCTTTGGCGTCGGTAATTGGGTTTATCTGTACGAATACCGGGATACGATGTCCGCCTTTATGGTGGAGATAGATGGAAGCTTCGCAGGGTTGGCCGCTCTCCAGCGCCCATGAAAGGGGACAGGCTCCCTGGCACAAGTTGTTACCCTTGGCGTCGATGTGAACCAGAATGTTGTCGCCGCAGAATTTCCCCAATACATCCGCTTTCGTGAAGCCGGTAATCTTCTCCGCCGCTTCATTCCAATAGGTCACCTGGCGTTTTTTATTGACAAAATAGACTCCGTCTTTAAGGGCGTCCAGCAATCTCCAATAAAATTTATTCTCTTCAATCATGTTGTTATCCTTCTTTTAATGCGCGAACCAAATTTGCCACCATTTTTTTCGCATCCCCAAACAGCATCATGGTCTTCTGTAGGTAGAAGAGCTCGTTGTCTTCGCCGGAGAAGCCGGGACTCAGACTTCGTTTGATAATCATGACCGTGCTGGCCATATCCACATTCAGTATTGGCATGCCGTAAAGAGGACTGCCTTTTTTATGCCTGGCCGCGGGATTGATCACATCGTTCGCACCAATCACCAATGCCACGTCTGTATGCTGGAAGTCGTCGTTGATGCTCTCCATTTCATATAATTTGTCGTACGAGACATTGGCCTCCGCCAGCAATACATTCATATGACCGGGCATGCGTCCAGCCACCGGATGGATGGCGTAGCGAACCTCGATTCCATTCTTCCTGAGCAACTCCTCCAATTCAT
>JAHELQ010000311.1:5399-6583 GCA_024644125.1 Candidatus Aminicenantota bacterium
AGCGTGTGTTGGGCCTGAGCCACCGCCAGACCATAACCAGGTACAATGATGACCGATTGGGCAGTCTCCAACACGGCCGCGGCATCTTCCGCTTCATAGCCGGCCACCTGTTTTTTCTCGCCCCTCTCCCCGCCCGCTCCGGTCTCTAAACCCACTGCGCCGAATAGAACATTACTGAGCGACCGGTTCATGGCTCGGCACATAATGTTGGTGAGAATGATACCCGAGGCTCCCACCAATGAGCCCGCGATAATCAGTATACTGCTCGATAGGACAAATCCTGTGGCGGCCGCCGCAAGGCCTGACAGGGAGTTGAGCAGGGAAATCACCACCGGCATATCCGCGCCGCCGATGGGTATGACTCCCAATATTCCCAGAAGCCCCGCCAAAACCAAAACCGACAACATGTATACCGTTATCTCCGGATTTATCACCGCCAGAACTCCCAATGCCAGAATCCCAAGTGTCACCAGGCCATTGAAGGGCTTCTGCCCTTTAAAGACCAACGGCGCTCCTTTCATGATCCCCTGGAGTTTGGCGAAGGCGACGATGCTGCCGAAAAATGTGATGTTGCCGATCAGAATACTAATGATTATTGTTGTCAAAAGAACCGCGTCGCCGGAGCCGGAAATCCTCAAATAGTGAGCGAACGCCACAAGCGCGGACGCGCCGCCGCCAAATGCGTTGAACAACGCCACCATCTGCGGCATCGCAGTCATCTGGACCTTGCGGGCGGCGACGACTCCGATCGACGAACCGATGACCACTCCGGCGATGATGAACGTGAAGTCCATGATTTGCCTGTCAAGCAACGTGACGACTACCGCGACGAGCATCCCCAACATCGCCAGTAAGTTGCCGGTGCGGGCGGTTTTTGGGGATCCCAGTTTTTTGATTCCCCAGATGAATAACGCCGCCGCCGCCAGATAAGCGGTATCTGTAACCATATTGAGTATGGTCATGACTCTTTCTCCAGTTTGTCTTTTTTATCGCGTTTGAACATTTCCAACATCCGGTCGGTTACCAAAAAACCACCCACCACATTGATTGTGGCGAATACGAGGGCGACGAAGCCCAGAATCTTGCTCAAGAGCGCGTGCTCTCCTTGAGTGGCAATGCCCGCCACCAGTAACGCTCCCACGATGGTGATGCCGGAGATGGCGTTGGAGCCTGACATCAGCGGA
>JAHELQ010000312.1 GCA_024644125.1 Candidatus Aminicenantota bacterium
GTGGAAAGGATTGATTATTTTGATTCTATTTTCCACTCGTTGATTATGATGAAGATCTTCGGTATAAAGAATGGGGCATTCGGCTTTCAAACCAGCCGAAATAATTAAAGAATCAAAAAAACGAAAATTTGTATTTCTCGCTTATATGGAGGGCCTTCACTACTATATCTCTGCTGAAATCTATAACCATACACGCTGCCATAATTTCTTCTATGGCGATTAGAATTTCTTTTTGGTTGCGTTTATGTTTTTTTTTAGCGACATTTATGAATTCGTTGATAACCTGATACGAGATAAATGTAATATTATTATTTATAATACTTTAAGCTACTTCTCGTTTTTTTTCTTCCTCTGAGTATAAATACAAAATGATGTTGGTATCGACGAAAACTCTACCGTTCATTCGCCTCTTCTCGGTTGAATTTATTTTGTCTGGTATTTATTCTAAATGCGTTAAATGTATGGTTTTTTTTGGTTTCCTTGACGATGATTTCGATCTCTTTATTGATCATATCATCGGGTACATGAACTGTTATATTATTTGATTCCGCTATTTTAATTTCACTGACTATTCTCATTGTTTTCACCTTTTATGTTATAAAATATTATTTTCCAAATGTCAACTCGATTGGAAGTTTGTATCACCAAGCATCTTGAGGAGTTTGATCGCCAAATGGGATTGCCGATTCCACTTTCGATGCGAGCTTTTTTAATTCAGGTTCCTTCTCTTTTCGTTCATTTAGGCGCTTATCAGTATCATCCGGCTAGAATTTTTTTTCTAGTTTGGGGGGCCCGTTTCCTTTATTACTTACTTGCCTGAACTACTTGAGGTTGTATCGTATATAATTTGTTCTTGTTTTCGCGTAGATTTTGTCGAAGCGGGAGATGGAGATCTGCCTCTGGCAGACGGCATTCTGCCATCGAGTACAAGAATCTCTGCCTTCCGGTAGCAAAGGTGAGAAAAAGTGGGCAGGGGGGATTGAAATTGTGATTTTGGCTGTGGTAAAATGGGGGCACTTCAAGCGTTTATGTGTTTTTTTGAATCAAAATGCTTGACTATATCAATATATCTTGATACACTCATCGGTATGATGCCTGTCATTTACTTCAAAGCTCTCGCAGACGAAACGCGCTTGCGTTTATTGAACCTTGTCCTGCACTATGAACTCAATGTCAATGAGATTGTCGAGATTTTGCAGATGGGGCAATCGAGAATTTCGCGTCATCTAAAAATCCTCACGGACTCAAAACTCCTGACCTTTCGCCGCGACGGTCTCTGGACGTTTTACTCTGCGTCGGAGGAGGGCGACGGTCTGAATTTCATCAATTCCATCCGCTACCTCGTGAACACCGAGCCCATCTTCCAGCAAGATCTCGCCCGCGGCCGCAGGGTGGTGGACGAGCGATCCAAACAATCGACTCAATTTTTCGACGCCATTGCCGAAGACTGGGGAAAATTGAAGATGGATATCATCGGCGGCTTCGATCTGAACGAGTTTATCCTCGACCACATCCCCGCTGTCAGTACCATCGTGGACTTCGGGTGCGGTACCGGCGATTTGTTACCCTATCTCAAGAGCAAGGCCGAATACGTCATCGGGGTGGACCGGAGCGAGAACATGTTGGGCGAGGCCCGCAGCAGGTTTAAAGAGGTGGAGCAACACATCAACCTCCGTATCGGCGACATCCGGCATCTGCCGCTTCGGGACAACGAAGCTGATCTCGGTATCATCAACATGGTGCTGCACCATCTGCAATCGCCCCAGAGCGCGATGCAGGAGATTTACCGGGTGCTCAAACCCGGCAGCCAGTTCATCATCGTGGACTTTTTGCGGCATCAACTGGAAGACCTGCGTAAACGGTATGGAGACCGCTGGTTGGGGTTCTCCGAGGATGAAATCGGGAAATGGCTGGAAAAAGCGGGGTTTATCGTGAGCGGTATAAAATATTTCAAATTAAATAAAGGCTTGAAGGGATTTATTCTTTCGGCCGGAAAACCCAAAAAAAACAATGTTATGAAATCTTAGAAGGAGTCAAACATGGAACCTTTGAAATTGGATCTATCTTTGAAACACAAAGTGGCCGACCTCTCCCAGGCTGACTGGGGACGTATGGAGGTTGAGCTGGCTGTGAATGAAATGCCTGGACTGATGGCTGTTCGGGAAAAATATGGTCCGCAGAAACCGTTGAAGGGTTTGCGCGTGACCGGCAGTTTGCATATGACCATCCAGACTGCGATGTTGATCGACACCCTGGTGGAACTTGGCGCAGATGTGCGTTGGTGTTCCTGCAATATTTTCTCCACCCAGGATCACGCGGCCGCGTATATCGCCCGGAAAGGCGACGCAGCGGTATTTGCCTGGAAAGGGGAGACCCTGGAGGAATATTGGTGGTGTCTTGAAATGGCCATGACCTGGCCCGACGGCTCCGGCCCCGACCTGATCGTGGACGACGGCGGCGACGCCACTCTCATTGTGCACGAAGGCGTCAACGCCGAGAAGGATCCCTCGATTCTTGAGAAGAAATACGAGGTCAAGGAATTCCAGATTCTGATGAATCGCGTGAAAGCTGCGTTGAAAGAAGACCCCACTCATTGGTCCAAAATGGCCAAAAAGATTCAGGGCGTTTCCGAGGAAACCACCACCGGCGTGCACCGGTTGTATCACCTGGCCAAAGAGGGCAAGCTTCTCTTTCCCGCCATCAATGTGAACGACTCGGTGACCAAATCGAAATTCGACAACCTGTACGGCTGCCGCGAATCGTTGGTCGACGGCATCAAGCGGGCCACCGACGTGATGCTCGCCGGTAAAAAGGTCGTTGTCATCGGTTACGGCGATGTGGGCAAAGGTTGCGCCCAGTCGTTGGTGGGCTTCGGCACCCAGGTGCATGTCACCGAAATCGACCCCATCTGCGCGCTGCAAGCGGCGATGGAAGGTTACAAAGTGGTGACTCTGGAAGATATCGTAGATGAGGCGGATATTTTTGTCACTGCCACCGGTAACTATCACGTCATCACCGGCGAGCACATGGAACGGATGAAAGACGGCGCCATTCTTTGCAATATCGGTCATTTCGATAGCGAGATCGAGATGAGCTACCTGGAAGATTCCGGGAAATGCAAAAAAGAGGTCGTCAAACCGCAGGTGGATAAATGGACCTTGCAGTCTGGTAACTCCATTATCGTTCTGGCCGAAGGCCGTCTGGTGAATCTTGGCTGCGCCACCGGGCATCCCAGCTTCGTCATGAGCTCCAGCTTCACCAACCAGTGCCTGGCCCAGATCGAATTGGCCGGCAAGAAGATGGAAATCGACGTGTACACCCTGCCCAAACAATTGGATGAAGAGGTCGCCCGTCTGCATTTGGGCCGTCTTGGCGTAAAGCTCACCAAATTGAGCCAGAAACAGGCCGATTACATTGGCGTTCCTGTGGAAGGCCCTTACAAACCCGATCACTATCGCTATTAAATAGAACCGCTGCGGCGTATCGATCGCATCGTAGTTGGAATCGTCCGTCCCGCAACCTGCCTTCCGGCGGGCCGGGCGGGCGGTTTCCACCGGTTCCCTATCCTTTTCCCGCCGGCTTTCCGGAGCTAAACCGGTTGTTTTTGTTGTTTTTTTGTGAAAACAATGGTAAATAGAATATGCCTTTGTTAAAATAATATTCTGGCTATATAAGGTCTGAGGTTAAACCAATGAATACAAACTTGAATGTACTATCGCTGGCCGAGTGGAATATCCCTTCGAATGACCGGATGATCATCGCAGGCCCATGCAGCGCCGAATCGGAAGAGCAGGTGATGAGTACCGCGATTGCGTTGAAAGACGCCAATGTCGATGCGTTGCGCGCCGGAATCTGGAAGCCCCGTACCCGCCCGAACTCCTTCGAAGGGGTCGGAACCCCCGGGTTGAAATGGCTGAAAACCGCCGGAGAAGAGGTCGGTCTTCCGGTTGCGGTGGAGGTCGCCAATCCCAGGCAAATCGAGGAAGCCCTTGCCCATAACATCGATATCCTCTGGATCGGCGCCCGTACCACTCCTAATCCGTTCGCGGTGCAGGAGATTGCCGAGGCTCTGAAAGGGGTGGATGTCCAGGTCATGGTGAAAAATCCCATCAACGCGGATTTACAATTGTGGATCGGCGCCATGGAACGCCTCAATATGGCGGGGATCAAAAAAATCGTGGCCATTCATCGCGGCTTTTCCACCTACAAAGAGGAATTGTACAGAAACCAGCCCCTCTGGCGAATTCCCATCGAGCTGAAGCGGATGGTGCCCGGGATCCCCATTGTGTGCGATCCGAGCCACATTTGCGGCAAACGGGAGTTGATCCATCAAGTGGCTCAAAAGGCGTTGGATCTCCTGTTTGACGGTTTGATGATCGAGGTGCACATCAATCCCGACGAGGCGCTAAGCGATGCCAAACAACAATTGAGACCCGACGCGTTCATCGAACTGATGGATAACCTGAAATTCAGGTCCGCCACCACCAACAGTCTGGATGTGATGGCGCAGCTAAAATCGCTGCGGGACGAAATCGACCGCTTCGACGAACAACTCATCGAGATTCTGGCCAAACGTATGGAAAACGCCCGTAAAATTTCGGTTCACAAGATGAAAAACAACATCGCCATCTTCCAGCCCGGACGCTGGGACGAAGTAGTGAAGAGCCGGATTGAAAAAGGAACGAAGAACAGTCTCTCGGAGGAATTCATTCTGCAACTGTTCCAATACATCCACGAGGAATCCATCCGCCAACAAGAACAGGTACTGAACGACTGATTCGACTGTCGCCCCGCTTGCTCCGGCGTTGGACCGGATAGGCCCGCCCCCGCCTTGAAGCCGGCTTCGTCAGGCCGGTTCATGATTTTATTGATTTACATCAACCGCTGATTTTGGTATTTTTTTATACTCAAAGCCCAGGCAGACTAAAAATATTTTTTTTACGCGCCGTTTTTTTTTTGCGTTTGTCTAATCCTACAGGAATGCCTTAAATTTTGTCTTTTTTTTTATACATATTATCATGACTAATATTGAATTTTTATATGTTTCTTCCACCGATGAGGTGGATACTGTCCATATCGGAATTTTCCCGCCATACGGCCGCTATTTCCGGCGGGAAATGGCGCGGCGCGGCGACAATATATTCTGGTACGAGGCGGATATCGACGAAGGGGATGTCTATTATCACTTCTTTTTAAACCGGGATTTTCCTTCCCCTGTATTCAATAGAATGGAGGATCTGGCTTCGCGGCGCGATCCATTGCGGCGTAGCTCCAAACATGTGGGGACCCGGCCTTTTTGCGCCGTTGAATTCCAGGAGACGCCGGTGTTCGTGATGGCCGGAGATGATTCTCGTTCGTGGTTACGGGCTGTCACCCATCATGGCTGGATTGAAGCGTTGTTTGTGGTCATTCAAGGGATGGGCGCGATTCCTTTTCGCCCTGCCCTCCAGTATAAAAACCGGCGGTACTGGGATGCCCCGTTGCCTACGAAGGTCGGTTCGGGCCCATTTGCGCTGCGGTTGAGCGGCGCAGGGCGGGAGTGTTATGTTCATCGGGGGGGCCGGATCTCGCCGGAATTGGATCGGGCCGATATGTTCCGGTGTCCTACCCCGGAATCGGAGTTGCGGAAGCGAACGATTCGTGCTGGAGCTGTGGGTTATCAAATTTTCCCCGACCGGTTCTTCCGTTTGCCCGGCGAGCCTGATTTGCGGCTCAAAACATGGGGAACGCCGCCCCAAAACCATGAATTCTGCGGAGGTACGCTTCGCGGTATCATAAATCGCCTGGATTATTTAAACGGATTGGGCGTGGATTTTTTGTATCTGAATCCGGTGTTTCACGCCGCATCGGCTCATCGGTACGATACTGCCGATTATTTCCGGGTGGATCCGTTGCTGGGAACCGAGGCGGACCTGGCGGAGTTGGTAACGGAGGCCCATAACCGGGATATGGCGGTAGTGCTGGATCTGGCGCTCAATCATTGTGGGATTGGTTTTTTCGCCTTCGAGGATGTGCTGGAAAAAGGCCAGGATTCACGGTATCGCGACTGGTTTCATATCCTGGGCTTCCCGGCGGATGTGGGGGATACTTTGACTTACCAATGCTGGCAAGGGGATCCCTCGTTGCCGGAGTTCAATTTTCAACATCCAGGGGTGCAAGAGTATTTGACGCGGGTTGCTTGTTATTGGCTTGAAGCGTGCGATATCGACGGTTATCGCCTCGATACCTGCACCTCGTTGCCCATGCCGTTTGTGGCGCAACTTTCCGCCGCGTTACGCGCGCTCAAACCGGGATTTACCCTGGTGGGGGAGGTCTGGCACGCCAATGTGGGCCGTTTGTTGGATGAAGGCGGCATAGATGGCGTGACCAATTACCCGTTGTACTGGGATGTGCTGGCGCCGCTGGCAGAAGCGGACGATCCTCCGCTGGGGGGGCTGGCGGACGCGTTATTGAACTGGTTGTTCCATCTTCCTCTGCGCTGCGCGGGCGCGTCGTGGAATTTTTTGGGGAATCACGACCTGCCCAGGATTCTCTCGGTTTTGAAAGAGAGGAGATGGTTTGATGCATTTTTGCTCATG
>JAHELQ010000313.1 GCA_024644125.1 Candidatus Aminicenantota bacterium
CCCCAGAGAAACGATGGGGAAACTCAACTATGAGATGCTGGATCCGTCGGATTCCATGCAGAATTTCATCCACCATATGGATTTCAAGGTCAAGACCGGTTTTGATATTGTGGAGAAAATCAATCCCGGTGATTTGCGGGATGCGTGATGGCAGGCATCGTTCATACTAAAAAGAGGAGTGAATGAGATGGGAGCGATAATTTCGATATTACTCATGATATATATTCTGGTCGAGGCGATCGATGCCCTCAGAGGGGTTGGCGATGATTGGTTGATCCTGTTGGGAATGGCGATTGTTTTTGTCGGAGTGCCGGTGTTTTTTATTGTCGGCACATACAGTTGGATCAAACATTTAAAACGGAGTAGAAAATTCAAAGCGATTGTTCACACGTTTATTTCAGAGTCGTTGAGCTCGGAAGGCATGACTCAAATCATCTCGAACTTCCCTGCCTATCACCAATGGCAGATCGCATGCTTGAGAGACCTGAAGACGATCCGGGAATCCATTACCGGGGCTCTAACCTCTGAGATAGCAGATGTGGCCGAAACCTGGATGGCGCTCCTCGGCGAATGTCACGAGCGGATTCGCCAATTGGGCCCGCGCCGCATCAATGCTTCGATCCAGGAAGAGGTCGCTGATTTGATCAAGAAGGTGGAAAAAGACTTTTATTCGCGAGTAACTCTCAATGTGGCGAAGCGGCATCTGGATAACGCCGGGAAACTGAAGCGAAAAGAGGCGAAGCTGGAATGCCTCAATCAGGCGAAGGAGACTCTGGTCGAAGGCCTGGATGAGCAAATAAACGGAAGCAACGAGATTCAACGCCTCCTCAATGAAGTGATCAACCAGGAGCAACTCCTCATCCCGAAAACAACTTGAGCTCCTCTGTATTTTTTACTTGAAATCAATCTAAAAATATGATTATAATTATATTTTGCGAGCAAAATATGTTTGCCAATACGATAGGAGTGAAAGAATACGAAGGGGCATGTCGAAAAAAGATGATATCTATTCAAAAAAACGAGTCGTTGGCCATAACGATGCGAAAAACCGGATAAGAAAGAAGGACGGGATTATTTTCCCCGGAGAGGAGATCGGGTATGTCGATTTTCAGGGGCAGGTAAGAAAGCCGGCCGGGATAATTTCGAAAGGGGAAATCATCGGTGAAGTGAAGGACAAACAGGCGAAAGCGATCGATGGTTTGATTTTTAAAGGCGAGCAGTATGGATATGTTGACGATGAGGGAAATATCAGGCTCAAGGATGGAGTTTTTTTCCGGGGGCGGATCATCGGGCAGGTGAAGGGAAATAATACCGACGCGTCTCTGGCTTTTTTCATGCTGCGATTCAAAAAACTGGAAGAGAGCTATGACTCATTGAAATCCGAATTCGAGAGTGAACCCAATAAAGGGAAATTTCTATTGCCGATTCAAAACATGCTGGAGTCTGTCCACAAGGCCAAAGCCCTGGGAGATTTCGATTCGTTACTCCGCAATTTGAAGGAGCTCGAACGTCGGGCACTCGATTCCCTGGGGGAGAATCTCGGTAAAAAGGAGGCGCTTTGCCTGGAAGCGGAGCGCCTGGGTGATTCGACCAATTGGAAAGCGGCGGGCGAGAGGATGAAAGAATTGCAAGAGTTATGGAAGCGGACTGGCCATGTATCCAAAGAGAAAGATTCTGAGCTTTGGGACAGGTTTAAACGGGCGACCAACGAATTTTATGACCGCCGGAAAAAGTATTTCGAAGAAATTGATAAAGAGCGGCAAACCAACCTTGAGAAGAAAAAAAAATTGTACCTTCGCGTCCTGGAACTTTCCGATGCGGGCGATTGGAAACGGGCTTCCGATGAGGTCAGAGGTATTCAGGCGAAATGGAAAGAGATTGGCCCGGTTCCGAAGACTGAGAGCGAGGAGAGCTGGAACAATTTCAAATCTGCCCTCGACCAGTTTTACGCCGCCCGCAATGCGTTTTACGACAGTCAGCGAGGGGAGAGAGAGCAAAAAAAGAATCACTGGCTGGACCGCGTCTCGGAGTTGATCAATAAAAAAGAGCAGACCATCGAACGATTGGAAAGCTCGATCGAGTACGATGAAGAAAAAATAGGCGAATGGCAGAATAAACTCTGGAACCTCAGGCCCGGCGGCCGGTCTGAACAAATCAGATACGATCTGGAAGACAGGATCGATTCGGTTCGAGACAAAATCGAGGACAAGAGGGATAAAGTCAACGAGATCCGCCAGTCAATCTACGAGCTAAAGGAAAAGCTGAAAAAATCGTAACGTTAATAATTGATTGTTGGGGTATAATCTCCTTCACGACTATCTCTACTTCCAGAAGATAGCCCTCTTCCGCGATACGATCAGCTTACCGATTCCTCTCGATCCCGTATGCTTAACCAGGCAGACTATCATCTTCTTTTTTCCCCAAAGATTTTTCGTGTAAATATTTATAATTGTTTAGTTTTTATATAAATTTTTTTCTTCTATTATGTTAAAATAAAACTGCCAATTTGGTATTGTTAAACAAGAGACCAATTAATAATTGAGGTGAATGCCAATTAATAGGGAAAGGTTTTTAAGTGATTCTAAAGGGAGGGAAATGTGTTAATTGTGCCAAACGAAAATCATGTACCCCAAGGAGCTTATCCTATTGGATTTTTTGATTTTGCCGAGAATCTATCGTTCGGGGTTTACCAGGTAGACAAAGATGGAAAATTTATTTACTGCAATGAGGGAATGGCCAGGATACTTGGGGTGCCGAAAAAAGAAGATCTGATCGACCGAGATATTCTCGATTTTTATCTTCATAAAGAGGATAGGGAAGGACTTTTAGAGAATATGAATGGTCCAGGAAAGTATCACGAGCTCTACCTTAATTGGAAAGCGGAAAACGGCCGTGAGTTGTTGCTAAGTGATTCTTGTCAATTTATGTATGACGACTCGAAAAAAATTGTTGGAGTTTGCGGAATAGTCCGAGATGTCTGGCATCGAAAATTATTCGATGAATTAAACGCCGGGATTTATCGAATTGGTTCAAATTTGCAAACAATAGAAATGGTAAATCCAGCGGTAGCAAAAATGTTTGGGTATCAATCCACTCGCGAAATGGTTGGAATGAATGTAAAGGATTTATATAAGGACCAATCTAAAATGCGCAAACTGATAGACCAATTGGAACGAGAAGGCATGGTTGTCAATTATCCAATCGAAATGATGAAACGCACAGGTGAAGAAATGGTGATTTCTGTAAATGCGACACTAATAAAAGATTCACAGGGAAGAGTTTTAGGTAGGGAAGGCTCTTTTACAGATATCACTGAAAGAGAACGAATTAGAAAAATCCTGGAGAAAATGCCCGCTGGAGCGTATCAGATTCAAATAAAGGGCGATAGGCGAATTATCACTTATTGTAATCAGGCTTTCGCAATTCTATTTGGATACAAAAAAGCCGAAGACCTGATAGAGAAAAGTGTAGATGAACTATATGCCGAAAGCAAGGATATGAAAGCATTTGAAGATGAGTTAGATCGGGCCGATACTGAGAATAGAGCAATAATTAATTTTAGACTCCGAGTTAAAAAGAAGGATGGAGAAATTTTTAAGGTTCTGATTGATTGCCATCTCTTAAAGGACCATAAAGGTGATATAATTGGTCGTCAAGGTACTCTCAGGGACGCTACAAAAGAAATTGAATTGGAGGAAATGGTTCACAAAAAAGAGAATGTGCAGAGATTTGTTCATCGATTTATCGCGCCGATCATGAGCATGAAGTCATTTTCCGAAGCGTTAGTCGAGGAATTTGAAAGTTTCTCTTCAGATTGGTTAAAGGAAATCGATGAGATTATAAGGCGGCGGTTCGAAGGTGATCCGTTGGAGATTTTCCAGGTCATTGTATCATTCACTCAGGCTATGATTGTATCGTTGAAAAATGTTCTCCCTAAGTTCAGGGGAGATGAAAGAATGGTAGCTGTTAGAGACATTCTTTATTTTTTTATAAGAGAAATAGAACCACAACTCGATATAGACAATATTGAACTGATTGTTGAAATAAGGGAATTACATTATAAAACGCGAAACTTTTTTTCTATATATCCTCCTGAAGCACATTTGGTTCAACCCGAAATTTTGACAACTGTAAGAGAGATAAAACAGAATCTCGACAAGTTGGATCAATTTTATTTATTATATTTGAGCCAATTAATTTTCAACACCGGACAAATGGCGTATGTCGATATCGAAAAACTGCGCAGCTTTTTGATGAGCTGGTCGGAAAAGGAGACCATTGAGGCATTTAAATTGAAACCCGAGAACCTCAAAAAATGCATTCGCGAAATTGTCAATATTTACCAGATCTATGCCATTCAAAAAGGCATTAAGATAAAACTGGATACAGTGGATAATCTGTATGTAAAATTATCCAGGGACGACTTTCAGAGAATGCTCCACTATTTAATTGAAAATGCCGTCAAGTATTCCTTTCATAATGGCGAAGATATTGAGATAACTGTGAAAAAGGAGGAAAACGATATCAAGATTTATTTTAAAAATTACGGAGTCGGGATATTGGATGAGGAGATTCATTCTGGGAGAATATTTGAGTTTGGAGAACGGGGGAAATTCTCTAATGATTACAACCGGATAGGTTCGGGAATTGGTCTTTCTGAAGCTCGATATATTGCCAAACGTCACAATGGCGAGCTTAGCATAAGTAGTAAACCTGCACATGCAAACATTGATAAGGGTAATATGAATCAAAATACACCTTGTGTTACGAAAGTTTTGGTTATATTACCATATAAATAAATTCGGGAGGAGAATTAAATGACTATGAAACGAGTCTTATGGATTGAGGAAGAGGCTAAAGTTGAACTTATCCAGTATAAGAAACCACTGGTTAGGGCAGGTTATATGGTAGATATCGCATCCGATGCTACCGAAGCGAGTCAATTGTTGAAGGAAAAAAGCTACGATGTTCTGGTTTTTGATTTAATATTCCCTCATGGCGCAGGATATGAGACTGGGGAATTTTATATTGGGCTTGACTTGATGAAGCGGCTTCTTGGCAAAAAAATTACTACTAAGAGAGAATATTCTCCTGAAGATGTTATGGTCTTTACTGCGGTCACCGATGAACTGATACATAATCAAATCAAAGAGTTGGGAGTAGATGTAATACTGACTAAACATCTGAATCGACTCACTGCTTTGAAGGAAAAAATTGATGAAGTAATTGAGGCAAAAGGGAAAATTGAATGAATAGATTGAAAACCACGAAGGAAATAAAAGAAATAAAGAGGTATCGCAATATTATTTATATTGTTGGCGCTCTTTTTATTTGTATTTTTGGTGGTCTCGGCCATTTCTTCGTCAACTGCCGTACTATTTTTGGTTTTCATCTACCTTGTCCGAGCATCGAGTCGAATTATATGAGAGAGATCTTGATAATTTTTCCCGCGATCCTGGCTACAGTGACGGCAATCATTTTTGCCTTACCATGGCCCGGTGCAATGGATAAATTCCCTATAAACAAAAGAAAAGTAATTCTTTCGTACTTGTTGTGGATGGTACCAAATATACTTTTCCCGGTTTTTGTCTATACAAATATTGTAAAATTTTCTCAACTCACTTTTAATGTGAGCATGTTTCTCTTTATATTTTCTCTCACCATTCTAATTCCATATGTCATGATCTTTTCCCAGGCTAACCGGGCATTTAAGATATCTTTATGGTTTGGGATTGCGGCCCGCTCAAATCTTGTAGTTACAAAGAAAATAAAAGAAAAGAAGTTTACTAAAGCCAGAGAGGCTTCAGATTCAATGCGAGACCTAGTCCTGCAGGCAGTTCAAGATAATGATCAGAAATGTTTTGTCAGTGGGATAAAAAAATCTCACCTTTTGCTCATCATTGTTATCAGGTCGCATAACCTTTCTCAAAAACGGGAGTTGATAAAAAGAATTGATTTGGTAGTAAAGGAATTTCTGCAAAATTTTTGTATCATAGCGGCAGAGTGCATAAAGATAAAAAACTCACCAAATACTCAACTGATTGTCAATACTATGGAAGACATTATTCGTGAGACGATGGAATTGGAAGGTGAAGAGAATTCTTTTGATTATCCAATCTATATAACTGAACTAAGGAAAGTGGCTTTAATGTGTCTTCAGAATAAATTACCCATAGGAGCTGGAGGAGTCGTTGATATGTTGGGAGCGCTTGAGGAGAAGACGCTTTCAATGAGGGAAAGTCAAAAAAAATCCTTTGAGATCCCCCCTGATCTATTTATATTGGCTGGACTAGAGCAGATTGGTATAGAGAGTTCCCGGGAAAGGTATGAGACGTTAACCATTGATATTCTAATACGGCTTCGTTCAATTGCGGATTTAACGATTGAGAATAATGAATGTGGTCAGAATAAAAAGGTCTTCGAGGAGGCGCTAAAATCTTATTGGGTTGTTTCTGCTTATATGCTTAAGTTTATTCCTGAAGCGGAGGAATGGTTATGGGATAATGAAGACGTGATGCGGGAGATGTTTGGGGAAGCTTTTGATAGGGCTTATGGTTTGGCTGAGAAGGAGT
>JAHELQ010000314.1 GCA_024644125.1 Candidatus Aminicenantota bacterium
AAAATCCTGGAAGAGTTCAAAGATTCCAAAGTTATCATATTCAAGAAAAAATCAAAAAAAGGATATAGACGAACCAGAGGACATCGGCAGATTTTGCATCGCATCGAAATCGAGAAAATTTCCCTGCAAGGCAATGCTGTTAAGAACGAAGCCAAAACCGAAGAGAAGGCAGAAGCAAAAGCCGCCCCCCAAAAGTCAGTAACTAAAAAAGCCGCTGCTCCAAAAGCTGAAAAAACAGAGAAAAAAGAACCGGCTGCAAAAAAAACAACCACCAAAAAAGTAGCCGCAAAGAAAGTTGAGAAAACTGAGGAGAAGGAATAATGGCACATAAAAAATCCGGCGGAAGTGCAAAAAATGGGCGCGACAGTATTTCCAAGAGATTGGGAGTAAAAAAGTTCGGTGGTGAACAGATCAATGCCGGAGGCATCATCGTCAGGCAGAGGGGTACCAAGTTCAAACCCGGAAAGAATGTCGGAATCGGAAAAGATGATACCTTATTTGCCCTTATTGACGGGAATGTCCGTTTTGTTGACCGGCACAACAGAAAGTTTGTTGAGGTTGAACCCAATTAATACGTCTTTATATAAACTTCTGGACCGTCATACGGATAGTCCCGGCTTTGTTCGCCATAAATGAAAATGGATTATCCGGTTTTTTATTCAAATATTCTTTCATAATAACGCGATGTTTGTAGATCGAGCGATTGTCACATTCAAGGCCGGTAATGGCGGGAGTGGATGTCTAAGTTTCAGACGGGAAAAGTTCATTCCCAAAGGCGGTCCTGACGGCGGCGACGGTGGCAAAGGCGGCGATATAGTATTAGTGAGTAAATCCGGCAATAATTCCCTTATCGATTTTAAATTCCGCCAGCATATCAAAGCCGAAAACGGCGTGCCCGGCAAAGGGGCAAACAAAACCGGGAAAAATGGTGAAGATGAGATTTTGTATGTCCCTTCCGGTACAATCATCAAGACATTTCCCGATGAGCGGGTAATGGTCGATCTGACTGAGGAGGGGCAACGGTTTGTAATCGCGCGGGGAGGAAAAGGCGGGCGCGGCAATGCCCGGTTCAAAACTTCCACCAATCAAGCCCCGCGGATGACAGAGCCCGGTGAATTGGGCGAAACTATCAAGGTTGTCCTTGAACTCAAACTCATTGCTTTTGCAGGATTGGTGGGATTGCCCAATGCAGGAAAATCCACTCTTATTTCCAGAATCAGCGGAGCCCGGCCCAAAATTGCCGATTATCCATTTACAACCCTAACTCCGAATCTCGGTGTTGTTTACAGGAATTATGAAAGTTTGGTGATCGCCGATATCCCCGGCATCATCGAAGGCGCCCACATGGGCGAGGGAATGGGGCTTGATTTTTTGAGGCATATCGAACGGAATCGTGTATTGGTGTACTTGCTCGACATCTCAGGTTTTGCGGAACATTCTCCTGTGTCAACCTTGAAGACGCTGATGAGTGAATTGAGCTCCTATAACCGGAAATTACTCAAAAAGGATTTTTTTGTCGTAGGCAACAAAATCGATCTTCTGGAAGAGTCAAGTCGAGACGGGGCGGATGAATTGGCTTCGTTTTGCCTTTCGAAAGGCTATTACTATTTAGAGATTTCCGCAATAAAAGGCCTTGGCCTGGAGGAGTTCAAATCGAAATTGTTCGAGTTTTACCGTAACCAAACACATGGGACTTAAAACAGGAATTCTCGGCGGTACGTTCAACCCGGTTCATCATGGTCATGTGGAGCTGGGGCTTCATATCTTAAAAGCATATTCCCTGGATCGTATTCTATATATTTTATCAGCCAACCCTCCTCACAAAATCAATCAGGATATAGTTTCACAGGAATTACGCTGGGCGATGCTGTCGCTGGCGCTCGAGCCGTACCCACGGCTGCAACCGTGCGATATTGAGTTGAAGCGTCAGGGATATTCGTATACTATCCAGACAATCCACCAATTACGCGTTATGTCACCGGACGATCTATTTTATTTTATTTCCGGTAGCGAAGGATTTCTCAAAATAAGGACCTGGAAGAATTATCGAGAACTTCTCGAAGCGGTTTCGTTCGTTGTGGTGCTCAGGAAAAAGGAACACCGGCCGCTTATCGAGACGTTGCTCAGTGAGGAGCAAGTACCTCTGTTTCAAAATTCTACCGCTCAAGGAGAGCGCATAGGAGTGAGTATTTTTTCGTATGATTCCCCCAGGTTATCGCTTTCTTCCACTCTGGTGAGGCGGGAGTTGAAGGCAGGGGGAAATGTCGATTCTTTCATCGACAGTAAAGTAAAAAATGTAATCGAGGAGTATCGTTTATATGGAGATTGAACAATTTAAGGAAATCACCGAAGATCTGATGCGGAGAAAAATTCCGTCGAGCGTAAAAAAAATCGTTCTGGCAATGCTGGATAAGAAAGCCCAACAGGTCGTGGTGTTAAAGTTAAAGGACATTAGCGATGTTACCGATTATATGGTCATCTGCCATGGGAGCTCGGACCGCCAGAACAGAGCGATTTCCGATGAAGTTCAGCGACGGCTGAAAAAAGAAGAAAAACTGAAAGTGTACAGTGTTGAAGGCGAGGCCAGGGCAGATTGGATTCTACTGGATTACATCGATATAGTGGTTCATATATTTTCTGGAGAAAGCAGGGTAAAGTTTGCCCTGGAAAAATTGTGGATGGATGCCAAGCGATACAATTTCTACGTTGATTGATCTCTTGAAGGATCCTGCATCAGTAGAAATCAGGGAAAAAATCCACACCATTGCCGATTTAAATACGAATGTCCTATTTTACGGGGAAACTGGCGTTGGTAAAGATTTTTGGGTCCAGTATCTACTGGAGAATAGCCGGTTTCCCAATATGCTGAATTTGAACTGTGGCGATGTGCCGGAGAATCTCCTGGAAAGTGAATGGTTCGGCTATAAAAAGGGAGCATTTACCGGGGCGGACAGGGATTATGAAGGTAAATGGAAATCGGCGGGCGATGGAATATTGTTTCTCAATCAAGTGGATCTTCTCAGCTTGAATCTACAAGCTCGCCTTCTCAGGATTATCGAGCGTAAGAGATTTTTTCCGCTCGGAACCAATTTGGAAGTGGATATTGGCGCCCGGTTCATATTCTCGGCGGATTCCGATATCGAAGAGAAGGTGCGGCAGGGGAAATTCAGGCAGGACCTTTTTTTTCGTATTTCTTCATATAGTATTTTTATTCCCCCTCTTCGCGATCGAGAAAAAGATATTTTGCCGTTGTTGCACTATTTTGCCTCGGCCCGGAATCTAGAACTTGTTTTGAACCCAAATGCTGTCAGAACGCTCTTGTTATATCAATGGCCGGGGAATATCCGTGAAATGGAGAATTTTGTCAACAATGTCTCGATCAAAGGAACCCACCTGTCGGAAAAAGATCTCGATCTTCTGGTCAAGGATTCCGTCTCTTTTTTTGATACGTTCAAGAAGCCTGAGAAGAGCCTCGATGAATTGGAAAAAGATTATATCTTATTTTTGTTGAGAAAATATAAGAGCAAGGTGAAGGTTGCCCGGATCCTTGAAATATCTAGAAAATCGCTGTATAACAAGTTAAAGAAATATGAGCAAAATTGAATTAATCTGCATCGGCGATATAAAATTTAAAAGTCTCAAAGAAATTGAAAAAAAATATTTACAAAAAATTAATTATTATGTAAAATTCACTCTAAAAAATAAAAAGGATGTCAAATTAGAGGATGAGGAAATTGTGAAGCGAAAGGAAGGCGAATCGATTGCAAATGCACTTGAAAAAGGTGATTTTGTTATCGCCCTCGATGAAAAGGGTGGAAAAATGGATTCTATCAATTTTGCCCGGTTTCTAGAGGAGAAGATTTCGTATCACCCAGGTAAAGTCGTCTTCCTGATTGGAGGATTTGCGGGGCTCTCACCGGCCCTTGATCCGATGATCAACATGAAGTTGTCATTTTCCGACATGACCATCTCCCATGATCTTTTTAAGATCATATTTCTTGAACAGTTATATCGGGCTATGACTATCATCAAAGGTGTAAAATATCATAGATAGGAGTGAAGATTATGGAAGAGAGGGATTTGAAGCAATTCGAGCCAAAGTTGAAGCAACTGCGGGAAGAAATTTTAAAAGTCATTGCCGGAGAAGATGATGATTCTGGAGCCCGCTATTTAATGGATGAAATTGATCAGGCCCAAAATGTAATTGAACAGGCAATGGGGTCCTTAATGTCTTCCAGTCAACGGGCCAACCTGGCGAAAGTGGAAGAGGCGTTGGAACGTATCAAAAAAAATTCATATGGTATCTGCGAAGAGTGTGGTGAAGAAATTCCCATGAAAAGACTGGAAGCTCTTCCGTTTGCGCAATATTGTATCTCCTGCCAACAGAAATTAGAGGAGGAATATTAGGCCCGCGTTCGATGGCTGACCTTATGCATTGTTTCCCTGTTGCTTTTTAATATTATTTTATGTAATATAAAACTTACCTTTTGACAGGAGGAGTATACTATGTTCAATAAAGAAGTTTATATTAAAAGAAGGGAATTATTACGCGAATCCGTGGGATCCGGATTGATTTTGTTATCGGGAAACGATGAAGCGGCTATGAATTATTCTGCGAATCCCTATCCCTACAGGCAAGACAGTAGCTTTTTATACTTTTTTGGTCTGGATAAGCCGGGCTTTATGGGTGTGATCGATGTCGATGAAGAGAAAGATTATATTTTTGGAGAGGATTTTACGATAGATGATATTATTTGGATGGGCCCTCAACCGACAGTCCGGGATTTAGCCGCGATGGCGGGAGTTGAACACACAGGTAACCTGGAAGAATTACAGCAACGAATGGATCATGCTGTAAAGCAAGGCCAAAAGGTCCATTTTTTACCTCCTTACCGCGCCGATAATTTGTTGAAGATTGCGCGTTTGACTGGAATCTCCCATAACCGTGTCAGAGATTATGCTTCTGTTGAATTGATCAAGGCAGTTGTAGCCCAACGGGCCGTAAAATCCGCTGATGAGGTAAAAGAGATCGAACTGGCTCTGGATATTTCTTATTTGATGGTGGAATCTGTACTCAAAAACTTGAAACCCGGTATTTACGAACGTGAATTGGTGGGGAAAATGGAGGGTGTCGTAGGGGAATTCGGGAGTTATCGCTCATTTCCCATAATCCTTTCCATCCATGGCGAAACATTGCACAATCATTACCATGGCAACTGGATCAAAGAGGGAGATCTCCTGGTGGCCGATTCAGGCGCCGAGTCCCCCCGCTATTACGCATCCGATATCACCCGTACATTTCCTGTAAGTGGGAAATTTTCCGACAAGCAGAAAGAAATTTACAATATCGTGCTTAAATCGCAATTGACTGCTATCCGGGAATCTCGTCCAGGTATCATGTACCGAGAGGTGCATCTCGAAACAGCCCGAGTGATTGCCGAAGGTTTGATCGCTGCGGGCTTGATGAAAGGCGATCCGAAATCGGCAGTGGAAGCCGGCGCTCACGCCCTGTTCTTCCCCCACGGCCTCGGACATATGATGGGGCTGGATGTTCATGATATGGAAGATCTCGGTGAAAATCACGTTGGTTATGACGAAAAAACACAACGAAGCACCCAGTTTGGACTCGCATATTTGCGCATGGCCAGGGAACTGAAACCAGGCTACGTAATGACAGTCGAGCCCGGAATCTATTTCATTCCGGCTTTGATCGACCAGTGGAAAGAGGAAGGGAAGCACAGCGATTTCATCAATTACGCGAAGGTGGAGGAATACAAAAACTTCGGAGGTATCCGTATCGAAGACGACATCCTCATCACAACCGACGGTTGCCGCGTTCTGGGAAAACCGATTCCCAAAACGGTCGAGGAAATCGAATCGGGCATCGGTTAACCCGATATATAACCGGGGCCGCTATTTTTTATCCCGGCTAAAATGGGGCATGTTTGCCGGCAGAGGAAGCGAGAGCTCGACGATTCCCTGGTATTCTCCGTGTTTGAACCATGGGACCTGGTAAATGAGTTTTGTCTCTCCATTTTTTTCTATTGTATAGGCGTAGAGCGATTGTTTCTCCAGTAGCTCTTCAATTTTCTTGTTTGCGTTCTCTGGATGACAGTCCTTCAGGTTCCGGCCGATGAGATCTTCGCCGCCATAGGTGGCGAAGGTTTTGATCGCCTTTTGGTTCATTTCCAGGATATTGGCGTCCTGATCGCAGACAGTAATCGAGATGTTCGTTTCGTCGGTCCATTCAGCGGGCATTGGGTTCTCCTTTTTGAATATTATTTCGAGACAAGATAAAAAAAGATCAGTCGATCCCCAGTCGTTTCGCCTCATCTGGAGCTTGCTTTTTTAGTAAGTCAAAATCGGCGTATTGCGTAATGATATTGAAGTCCCTGATAAGTCCGTAAAGTTCTGGATCAAGGCTTGTGTAGTGCTGCTGGGCATCGTTGTAAGTTTTGTACCACGGGACATGGTAAAGTTTATTGATCTGTTGCCAGAGGGTCGAATCGATGGTCGCACGCTCAACCTGAGTTTTGGCTGCTTTTTTTTTGCCGAATTCTACA
>JAHELQ010000315.1 GCA_024644125.1 Candidatus Aminicenantota bacterium
TTCGGCTTGAGGCGGCATCCGGTTCTGGGCTATTCGGCGCAACACAAGGGCGTGGATTTCGGCGCTCCGGCAGGCACTCGGGTTCACGCGACCTCGTCGGGTGTCGTGCAAAAAGCCGGCTATGATAGTGTCATGGGTAGGTATGTCATGATTCGTCATGGCAATGGGTATGTTACCCAATATCTCCACCTCAGCGGAATCAAGAAAGGTATTCTCGCGGGCAAACGGGTGGAGCAGGGGCAATTGATCGGCTATGTCGGCAACACGGGCCGCTCCACCGGGCCCCATTTGCATTACGGGCTGGTTAGAAATTACAAGCATGTCAATCCATTGAAACTGAAATCCCCGGGCAAGCAACCGGTAAAGGCGGCGTACATGCCGGACTTCAAACGGCATATGGAGCGGGCGTTCCTGGTGATGTCGGCCAGCCACTACTTGCCGTTGATCGAACGGTTGCAGGAGTCGTTGGTCACATTCCCCGGCACGCGGCTGCAGCAATTGGGATTCTCCCTATGAAGATATTGAGCTGGAATGTCAATGGGCTGAGAGCTGTACTCAAGAAAGGATTCCTGGATGTTCTAAAAAAAGAGCGACCGGATATCCTGGGAATCCAGGAGACCAAACTCCAGCAGGCGCAAATCCCTCCCGAAGTACTGGAACCGTTGGGCTACAAATCCGCCTGGAATTTTGCCGAAAAAAAAGGCTACAGCGGCACCGCGGTTTTTTACCGGACACCTCCGTCGAACGTTAAAACCGGTTTTGACGCGGCGATTTTGAATGGCGAAGGCCGCATCGTCGAGTTGGAGCTCGATTCATTCACCTTGCTGAATATCTATTTTCCCAATGGCCAGATGAGCGACGAGCGGTTGGAATACAAAATGGCGTTTTACGATGAATGCCTCGGTTATTGCAACCGCTTGAGGAGTTTAGGGAAAAAATTGATCATAATGGGGGATTACAATACCGCCCACAAAGCGATCGATCTCGCTCATCCCAAAGCGAACGAGGAACGTTCGGGATTTTTACCTATGGAGCGAGCCTGGATCGATACGTTCATCGCCGCCGGCTATATCGATACCTTCCGCTTGTTTCACCCGGAACCGGAGCAATATACCTGGTGGACGTACCGCATGAATGCCAGGGAAAAAAATGTGGGGTGGCGGATCGATTATTTTTTCGCCAGCGAGGATTTGCAGCATCGCATCGATGATTCATACATTCTTCCGCATATTTTGGGGTCGGATCATTGCCCCATTGGATTGAGCATCAAAATATAATATTTCTGTCGTAAGGGAGAGAAGCCGGAAATAGTTTTTCCAACTCCTCTCCGCCTACTAACTCATTTTTTCAATTGTTCTAGCAATAGGGGGGGCAGGATGCCTGTCCGTTTGTCACACAATCACAAAATGTGATCGGCTCGGTCAAACAGGGGGTCTGGTTGGATTCGCAGCCACCGTCGGTTCCGCCGCCGCGTACCATTCCCTGCTGAATGGAGTTCAGCGCAGAGATGGTTTTTTTGTTCAAACTGAGTTTGGGGGCAAATGTTTTTTTCATTGTGTTTTCTCCTTAGCAATAAGGTAAGCAGGAAGCCTGCAGATTGGTGGGACAATCACAAACCGTGACCGGGTCGCTGAGGCAAGGGTCGATGTTGGATTCGCATCCGGCTTCGCTCGCTCCGCCGCGGATGGCGCCCTGCTGAATGGAGTTCAGTGCAGAGATGGTTTTTTTGTTCAAACTGAGTTTGTTTCCGAAGTGTTTCTTCTTCATAATGTATCCTCCTTGATATATAGTTTCCGTTTACAACGAGACCCCGCTGCTAGCAGGAATAATGGCAATATTGATTGACTTAAAAAACAATTATACATCCTTGTTTGAAATATTTCAATTTTGAGCTAATAAAAAAATATTTACGTATTCCTGAAGGGGATGGGGATGTGTTTCCCGGCGGAACCAGGTCCGCCGGGATACTGGGGTTTGGGTTTAATGTCTATTTTAAGAGAGATTTGATTTTGTCTTCGATCTTTTGAGCTCCGGCGGAACCTACTTCCACTTCATGGATATTCCCTTTTTTGTCGATGAAAATAAGGGTGGGGATGCCGGAGACGCCGTAATCTTTGAAGATTTCTTCGCCCTTGGCAATGGCGATGGGGTAGGCGATGCCGTTTCTGGTTAGAAATTCCTTGATCAGAGTGACTTCTTCTTCGGCCGCGACCTTACCTTTGTCCATGGTATCGTCGCGGTAGGAACCATAGAGGTGGGTAAAGCCGATGATTTCCAGGCCCTGTGCCTTGTATTTTTTATAATTCTCCACTAAAAAGGGCATGACTTTACGGCAAGGAGGACACCAGGGAGCCCAGAAATCCACCAACACCACTTTCCCTTTCAAGCTCGCCAACGTGAGAGCATCGCTGTTGGCCCAGAGTTCCGCCTCGATTTCCGGAGCCGGCTGATTCAACAGTTTGATCTGTTTGAGAGCGCCCTCGATGCTACTCTTGGCCCGCGGGTTTTCCATTTTTGTCAGCGCCTCTTCCAGGATTTTGATACTATTGGCGATATCGCCTCGTTCTTTGGAGACGCTGGCGAGATTTTCGTACATCATTGCCGAGTAACGTTCCATATCTTTATTATCGATTGTCGCGGCAATGTATTTCCGGGAGTATTCCGTCCGTTTCGCCAGGTCGTTGATCTCGAATGCCAATTCGAATATCGCCATTAGGTAGTTGTCGTCTTGTTCGACTTTGTTTTCGATGGGTTTGAACAAACCTAACGCCTCTTCGTATTTTTGTTCTTTCAGGAGAATCCGCACCTTTCCCATCGTGGCGGCTGGCGCCTGCGAGGAATTCTTCTTGATCAGGATTTCGAATTTTTCCAGGGCCGGCTCTTTTTTATTGAGATCCAATAAAATATTGCCTGCCAACAAATCTATGTCATCGTTGCCTTTGATGTCTTTGATTTTTTCCAACAAACTTTCCAGGCCGGTCGTCTTTTCTTTTAACAGTGCGCGGTATGCGTCGCGGGTGGTGACATCTTTCATGCCCAATTTAAAAGCATTGTTAATCGTCGAATATTCTTCGATGTATCGTTTGGCATCCCCCGGGATCGCAGACATAAGAGAGCCTGAGAGGAACAACGCCGCAAGCGTTATGGCAAAAAACGTCTTCATCGTAACCTCCATAGTAATGTTTTATGATTACCGATTCTTATTATACTTGATTTTAACCTTTTTAGTTTCAATAAAAAAACCCGCTTTAAAATTTATGCGTCATATAAATTGATATGAAATGGAATGTGGGAATCCCGGCAGCCGCGCATCTATTCAACGGGCGACTGAACACTTTGATAAATTATTCCTTCAAAAAAAAATATTTTTGTGGGAGAATTTATCTGGGGATGTCCGACTAAATTGCCGGGCAGCCCCGAAAGCCTCGAAGCCGGGGCTCCCGGAAAAATTGAAAGAGGTTTGAAATTGGAGGAACCATGAAATGTTCAAAGGTTTTACGAGTCAGTGTGATTTTGGTGTTGGTGGTGGCGTTGGGATTTGTTATCCATGCCCGTACGGAAAAAGAGAAGCCGTTGGTCCAGATGGCGATTCTCCTGGACACCAGCGGCAGTATGGATGGCTTGATCGAACAGGCCAAATCCCAGCTCTGGAAAATTGTCAATACCATGGCCACCGGTAAACGGAATGGACAGACACCCCAGCTCGAGGTTGCGCTCTATGAATATGGCAAGAGTTCGATCCCCAAATCCGAAGGCTACTTGCGCATGATTGTCCCGATGTCCCGCGATCTGGATCTCCTATCGGATGAATTATTCAAGTTGCAGACCAACGGCGGGGACGAGTATTGCGGACAGGTCATCGGCGCCGCTGTGGAAGGCTTGAAATGGAGCGGCGGCAAAAACGACTACAAAGTGATCTTTATCGCGGGCAACGAACCCTTTACCCAGGGAATGGTGGATTACCGCGCCACCTGCGCTGCGGCTATAAAAAACGGTATAATCGTGAACACTATTTTTTGCGGCAACGAGCAGGAAGGCATCAATACCAAATGGAAAGATGGGGCCGATCTGGCGGACGGTCAATACATGACCATCGATCACAATCGAAAAGTGGTTCATATCTCCGCTCCCCAGGACAAAGAGTTGGCGAAACTGGGCCGGGAATTGAACGAAACCTATCTCGCCTACGGTATCGCCGGCAGGGAGAAAAAGGAAATGCAAAAACGCCAGGATTCCAACGCCGCGTCAGTGGGCGAGGCGGCCCTGGTGCAACGCTCTGTGGCCAAAGCCTCCAAACAGTACAGCAATGAAGCCTGGGATCTGGTGGATGCCGGGAAAGAGGGCAAAGTGAAAGTTGAGGACATGGACGAGGAAGCGCTTCCCGAAGAGATGAAAAAGATGACCGGCAAAGAACGCAAGCAATATGTCAAAGAGATGCAGGCGAAACGGGAGAAAATCCAGCAAAAGATCAATTCATTGAATAAAGAACGGGATGCCTACGTGACCACAAAGAGAAAGGAGCAATCGCAGGAGAATACGCTCGATTCCGCCATGATCACCGCCATCAAACAGCAGGCGACCAAAAAGAAGTTTAAATTCGAAGAGGAATAGACGGCGCTGATCCAGTCACTCATTGAGGAGGAATACAATGGCTAAATTAAAAACCACAATAATATTCGGATGCTTGATGCTGGCGCTTTTGGCGCCAGCCTTCGCCGACGGTTTCATCATTATCCCCCGGCCGCCCAGCCCCCATCCGCAACCCCACTTTCATCCCTTCCCACTGGAGGTGAAATACCACCATGTGGATGTGACTATCGACGACCGCATCGCTATCACCAACATCGACCAGGAATTCTACAACCCCACCCGGTTCAATTTGGAAGGTTACTATCTGTTTCCTATTCCCAGGCACGCGGTCATCAAAAAATTCAGCATGTACATCGACGGCAAGGAAACGCCGGCGGAATTGCTGGACGCAAAAAAAGCGAGGCAAATCTACGAAGATATCGTGCGCCGGATGCGGGACCCGGCTCTGTTGGAATACAGTGAGACCGGCGTGTTCAAAGTAAGGATCTTCCCCATCGAGCCGAACTCCACCAAGCGGGTGAAGATCTCCTATAACCAGGTATTGGACAAGGACAATCACACAATCGAGTACATCTATCCTCTGAATACCGAAAAATTCTCGGCAAAACCATTGAAAGACGTCAGTATCAACGTGGATGTGAAGGCGGCGGAAGAAATCCGCAATATCTATTGTCCCACCCATAAGGTCGAAGTGGCGCGCAAAGGGAAAAACCGTGCTGTCGTAGGCTACGAAGAGCGCGATGTCCGCCCGGACATCGATTTTAAACTCTATTATTCACTGAGCAAAGAAGAGATGGGAATCTCGCTTTTGACATACAATCAAAAATCCGACGATGGATACTTCTTCCTGGGCTTGAGCCCCGGAATCGGCAACGGGGAAAAAACAGTCGAAAAGGACATCGCCTTTGTGCTGGACGTCTCCGGAAGTATGGCCGGCAAAAAAATGGACCAGGCGAAAAAAGCCCTGCGCTTCTGCGTCGAAAACCTCAACCGCGGAGACCGCTTCGATATCATCCGCTTCTCCACCGAAGCCGAAGCTCTGTTCGAGCGTTTGTCGCCCGCCGATAAAAACAATCTCGACCGCGCCCGTGAATTCATCGACGGCCTTCAAGCCATTGGCGGCACCAATATCGAAGAGGCGCTGTCGCTGGCGTTGGCAATGAAAAAACAGGCGGGCAGACCCTATATGATCATATTTTTGACGGACGGTAAACCCACCATCGGCGAAACCCAGGAAGAACCCCTGCTGGCATTCATCAAAAAAGCCAATCCAGCGCAAACCCGCATCTTCACCTTCGGCATCGGCAACGAAATCAACACCCACCTGCTGGATAAAATTAGCGAGTTAACTCGCTCGGTCCGAACTTACATCACACCCGAGGAAGACATCGAGATCAAGGTCTCAAATTTCTATACCAAAGTCCAATCTCCGGTGTTGACCGATTTGAACATCATCTATCCCGGCGGCGTGCGCGTGTCTAAAGTATATCCCCGCCAATTACCGGATTTGTTCAGAGGATCGACTCTGACGTTGCTGGGCCGCTATAAGGGCGATTTGAGCGGCGCCATCATTTTGGAAGGGATGCAAGGCGACCGGAAGAAGCGATTCCAATTCGCGATTTCTTCAACCGGTGACGGGAAAAACGATTTTCTCTCGCCGTTATGGGCGGCGCGCAGGGTAGGTTATTTGCTGGATCAAATCCGGCTGCACGGTGAAAGCAAGGAATTGGTGGATGAAATCACCGAATTGGCGCGCGCGCACGGCATCATCACCCCCTACACCAGCTACTTGATCGTGGAGGATGAAAAAGCGCGTGTGGCCCGGCGGGAAATCGATCCCAGCGCCCAGACCATCGGCCGGGTTGCCGATCAGGACCGCGCGTTCGAGAAGAGCAATGAATCCGAATTCGCCGGAATGTCAAAAAAGTCCGGCGCCCCCAGCGTTCGTTCCAGTGAAGAGATCCAA
>JAHELQ010000316.1 GCA_024644125.1 Candidatus Aminicenantota bacterium
GAGTTCGTTGGCCGCGGGCCACAAGACATTGCTTCCCCAATTGGTGGAAGAGCTGAAAAAGCTCGGCCGCGAAGACATCATCGTCGTTTGCGGCGGCGTCATTCCCGCTCAGGACTACGAGTTCCTCTACCAACACGGAGCGGCCGCCATTTTCGGTCCCGGAACTAAAACTCCGTATGCCGGCGTCAAAATAATGGAAGAGATCAATAAACGATTTGTTTAAATCTTTTTTTCAATAACCCGCGCCCTCACCCCGAGGGTGCGGCGTTTCCCGACTGGTTTTACAAATGATCTTGTAAAAGTGCTTATAAAGAGAATTTTCCTCTTATTGAATAGCCATGGTATTGTGTGACTGTACAAAATGGGGGTTGTGATTTATAATAAAAGATCCATTGTGCGATAGGAAAATGACCATGAGCGACGAGAGAAGTTATAAACCTGATTGGGCGCCGGAAGATGGTGGCGACGCGTTTGCGGTGAAAGTGATGCGGGGGATCGAAGGTGGGCATGACGGTTTGCCTTCAGGCCGGATCGAGGGAAGCGGAAGTAGAATCTCAAAACGCAGGCAAAGGCTCGATACGGAAGATTATGTCGATGGAGTGCTACATAACCACCGGCCGATTCTGGCCCGTACTATCACTC
This sequence comes from Candidatus Aminicenantota bacterium, assembly GCA_024644125.1. GTDB lineage: Bacteria > Acidobacteriota > Aminicenantia > UBA2199 > UBA2199 > JAHELQ01. Next base: position 643 of record JAHELQ010000316.1, read on the forward strand.
TCATCGAGAGCAATTGCGCGGAGCATTACGATCAGGCCCGCGAGGTGTTGGCCCAATTACAACCGCGGGCGGGGCGTTCCATCCGCGTCGGCATCACCGGAGTGCCGGGCGCGGGCAAAAGTACTCTCATCGAAGCATTAGGGCTTCATCTCGTTCATCAAGGACATAAAGTCGCCGTATTGGCCGTCGATCCCAGCAGCAGCGTCACTGGTGGAAGCATCTTGGGGGACAAGACGCGCATGGAAAAATTGTCCCAGCAGGAGAATTGTTTTATCCGTCCCTCTCCATCCGGCGGCACTCTCGGCGGAGTGACCCGTAAAAGCCGGGAGACAATTCTGGTATGCGAAGCCGCTGGTTATGATGTGATTTTGATTGAAACCGTCGGAGTAGGACAGAGCGAGATTACGGTTCGCTCCATGGTGGATTTTTTTCTTCTGGTCATGATTTCCGGCGCCGGCGATGAACTGCAAGGGATCAAAAAAGGCGTGATCGAAATCGCAGACGCGCTATTGGTGAATAAAGCGGACGGCGCCAATAAAATCAAGGCCCAGGTGGCGTGCGCCGAGTATGCGATGGCTCTGAAATATCTCACTCCCGCCACCCGCGGTTGGGAAACCCGCGCCCTGACATGTTCGGCCATCACCGGAGAAGGTGTGTCTGAAGTATGGGATATGATCCGGGAATTCAGGGAGATTACCGGAGAGTCCGGGATGTTTGCGCAGCGGCGGAAAGAACAGGCCATGGCCTGGGTTTATTCCATGATCGAGGACTATCTCAGGGAAACATTCTATCGCAACGGCGATGTCCGCGGATTGTTGTCTTCGCTGGAGGGCAAGGTGTTGGACGGATCTGTCTTGCCGACCACCGCAGCCGAGGAATTGCTCAAAGTGTTTTACCGGTCGCCGGTAAAATAAGGGGGTATAATGTTGAAATTCAGAAAATTTTTGAAAACAACTATGATCGGTGGTGTGACTGTTGTATTACCTGTTGTGTTGACGGTCTTTTTTCTCCGTTGGATATTCAATTTCACCATTGGCTTGATCCGGCCTATCACTGAGACGGTATTCAAGGGGATCGGCTGGCAGCAATATCTGGCTCATCTGATTGTGATCACCATCATCGTGGTAATCTTTTTCATTGTGGGCCTGGCGGTCAAGACACGATTCGGCCGTTTTTTCTATTGCCAGGTGGAAAAAAAGATTCTCAATGTGGCGCCGGGTTATTCATTGTTCCGCGAAACAGTACGCCAGTTTTTGGGCCAATCAAAAAGGCCGTTCTCCCGTGTGGCTCTGGTGCAACTATATGAGAGCAGCACTCTGGCTACTGCGTTTGTAACGGATGAACACCCCGACGGCAGGTTCACCGTATTTGTCCCCTCCGGCCTGAATCCCACGTCGGGCCAGATTTTTCATCTGGAAAAACAGTTTGTGCATCTGGTGGATGTGCCGGTTGACGACACGATGCGCTCGATCATAAGTTGCGGCGCGGGCTCGCGAATGTTATTCGATGAACTTCATAAAAATGGCACGCTTCCGCCGGAATTGGATTCACGTTATAATAAGAAAAGTAGCTGCAACGAGTCATGATCTTTGAGGTACAATAAACTTCAATTTATTTTGATGGGGAGAGAACAATGAAATATAGATTCAAAGTGGACGACATGTCCTGCAACCATTGCAAGATGACGATCGAAAAGGCGTTACAGGAGCTGGAAGATATCGAGTTGTACAACGTTGATCTGGAAAAAAAAGAGGTTTCGGTTGAATCGGACGGGGACGCGCAGGAGATTATCGATAAAATTCGGGAACGGGGGTATTCGCCCGAATTGATCCAGTCGTGACAGTCTAGCTGGTACCGGGAGTTTTGTCGGGATAGAAAAAAACCCGGTGATAATTACCGGTGGGTCTCGATGAGGGAAGTGTATTGTTTTGCGGCTCGATGAGGACGCAGGTAATGTTATCGTTGCCGCCGGCTTTATTGGCCTCGTGAACGAGGTCCTGAATGATTTTTTGATGGGGCCGTTGGGAACTGAGAATTTTGAAGAGGGCCAGGTCGTCTACCAGGTTCCATAAGCCGTCGGTACAAAGCAATAACCGGTCCCCCTTTTGTAAATCTTTGCAAATATAATCCGGTTCGATGTTTATGGGGACTCCCAGGGCCTGGCTTAAATGGTTTTTCAAATCGCTACCCCTCGCTTCCTCGGGGGTCATTTTTCCTTTTTTCATCAATTCCATCACGACTGTGTGGTCCGTGGTCAACAGTTCCAGTTTTGATTCGTCTATCAAGTAGGCGCGCGAGTCTCCGATGTGAGCCAGGTGCATGGTGTTGCCCACGAAGATCGCCATCACGACAGTGCACCCCATCCCTCTATAAGAGGGATTTTTTTGACCCATTTCCTGAAGGCGTGAATGAGCAAACGTTATGCTTTCTTTGATAAGCTGCGCGGCCAGAGCGGGATTGCGGTATATTTTCCCTAACTTTTCTTCGCTGAGATATTCGTCGATGGCATTGGTGGCGTTGAGGCTGGCGATTTCTCCGGCGTTATGGCCTCCCATGCCGTCGGAAACAATATACAGGTGCTTTTGCGGGTCGATGAGGAAGTAATCCTCGTTGGCTTTTCTGATTTTTCCAGTGTCTGTGGCACCATATGCGAGTTCTTGATTAATGGATGTGGCGGACGGGCCTAAAAACTTTTTTAGATCAATCATGAATTATACCAGTCATTCTATTGTTCAATACAAATCCTGCCTCAGAAGAAATTTTAGCAAAAAGGGGAATTTCTTTCAATGAAAAAATGTTCTAATTATCGAGTCCGCATTCTAGATCGATTTATTGGTTGGGCGGCACTGTCTTTTTCCAGCGGAACGAGCGGTCGTCGATGGCCCGTTGCGTCGCCAGAATTCCGTCCAGGTGGTCGGTTTCGTGCTGCAACAGTTCCGCCAAATCGCCGTTCAAATCCCAGACGCGCTCTTCCCAATAGCGGTCCCTGAAGCGGACCCTACATTCCGCGTGGCGGAGAACCTTTACCTCCAGCAGCGGGAAACACATACAATCGTCCCATACTTCCACCATCCGGTCGCTTTTGTCGTATAGGATGGGATTGATCAACACGTGCGGCTCATCCAATTGCACGAATATCAATCGCTTCATGATGCCGATCTGCGGCGCGGCAATGGCGCGCCCCGTATTGTACCGGCCGCGGAATTCAATGAGTATATCCTGCAAGTCTTTGATCACCGGCTTGATATCCGGCATTTCGTCATCGGTGACCGGTCTGGAGAGTTCGTACAGGCGCGGATTGCCCAGTAATAGAACCTGCTCCAGTTTTGCCATCTATTTGATCAATACTCTCTGGGTGTTTTTTTGTTCCGCCACCTGTCCGATCAAGTAGAATGGTTCGTCCTGTTCCTGAAGTGTTTGTTCCACTTTGCTGAGGTTCTTCGGGTCGATCATCAATACCATGCCGATTCCCATGTTGAACACGCGGAAGCGCTCTTCGAGGCTGACTTTTCCCGCGTCCACCAGAAATTCGAAGATCGGCGGCACCGGCCAGATTCTCTCTATTTGCACCGAGAGACCGTTGGGCAAGATTCTGGGGATGTTGTCGATAAAACCGCCGCCAGTGATATGGGCCATACCTTTGACATAATTTTTGGCGAGCAGGCTCTTGACCGGCTTCAAATATGAGCGGTGCACCTTGAGCAATTCCTCGCCGATGGTCAGCTCCAGGCTATCCACTTTGCTGTCCACGTTCAGTTTTAATTGGTCGAACACGATGTAACGGGCCAGCGAATAGCCGTTGGTGTGGAGGCCAGTGGAGGGGAGGCCCACCAATAGGTCGCCGGCCTTGATGGATTTACCGTCCACCATCTTTTTCTGATTCAGGATGCCCACGATAAAACCTGCCACATCATACTCGTTGTCCTGGTAAAATCCGGGCATTTCTGCGGTTTCTCCGCCCAGCAACACAAATTCGTTATCCACACACCCATCCAGGATGCCCGATACGATCTCGGACACGGTATCCGGTTCGACTTTGCCGGTGGCGATATAATCCAGAAAGAACAGGGGATCGGCGCCGTATACCAGGATGTCGTCAACGCAATGATTGACCAGGTCGCGGCCCACTGTGCCGTGGATCCCGCTCATGAACGCGATTTTCAACTTCGTTCCCACGCCGTCGGCGGATGACACCAACACCGGATTGGCGATTTTTTTCTTCAACGGGAAAAAGCCGCTGAATTTCCCGATCTCCTGGACGCCCATTTTGGACACCATTTCTTTTATTTTATGCACAGCCTGATTACCTTTGTCGATATCGACGCCGGCTTTCCGATACATGCTTTCCGACATATTCTAATACCTCCGAGACTACTGGTGAAACTCATTTTATACTGATCCGGCAAAAAAGTCAAAGAATCGAATCACTTCAAAATATTTTTGAAGGTTGTCTGCAAGCGTTTGAAGTGGGTGCCTTGCCAATATATGGCGGCGCATCCGGGGCAGGTCGAGTAGTGGTCGTGCCGGCTCTTGATTCCCGCTGGGATCCGGTCCTCGATCTCTCGATATTTCAAGTCATTTTTTTGCACCGGAACCAGCGACTGATTGCACAGCGCGCAGCGGGTGAAGGGGCGGATATCCGATTGAATCTCGAAGCGCTGGATAACCTCCGACACTTGTTCTTCGCTCTTCATACTGCGGATCAATTGCCCGCGCCACACCAGATTCCGCATCAAGAGCTTCCGGTCGCGGGTCAGGAGTATCCGCTTCTCATCATGTGACTGAAGGGCCAACTCAGGGTCGTCCAAAGTTTTGTCGAACGCCGTGTCGAACCCCAAAAACCGCAGGTAACGGGCCAATTTCCAGAGATGGACATCACACACGAAGGCGATAATCTCCGGCTTCGCCATTGTCAATGGCCGCGCTTGCTTAAATTCCTGTCGAAAGGATAGCGGATAGACGCTCACATCATCCCCATCTTCCAGGATGCGGGAAAAATCCACGAATTTCCCATGTACCCGGAGAAAGGCAATCTCAGTATTGGGGATTCTGTATGATTCGACGAGGTCTTTGATGGAGCGACGCCCATTGAATGACGCGAGAGCGGTTCGTCCCCGCAGATGCGGTAGCACAAGATCTTCCAGGTCGCCGAAAAACCGGATCCGGATCTCCCTCATCGCACCTCCAGCAGTGACTACCTGTAATGGGTCCAGGGGTTGGCGGGGTTTTTCGAGCGAATCTTCACTTTGCGGCCGTAGAGCAGGTCGTCGAAAAAGAGTGCGATTCGTTGGTTCAATGGATTTCTGGAAATATAGAATCTGACCAATTTATGCATCGCTGTGTTGGGTTTGGTGTAGGGGCAACTCCTGATGCAAAGCCCACAATCAGTGCCGATGTTCTTCCAGAAGGAGTAGCAAGTTTCCTGGTTGACAGACCAGTGGCGGCAACCGCGGGATTCCGGTTCCTCGCCCTGCAAGATCGAGTGGGTGGGGCAATTGTCGGCGCACTTCTTGCAAATGGCGCAGAATTCCTCCATATACAACGGCCGGGTTTGAGTGGGATGCAATGTCGCATCGGTGGTGACGACCGACAATCGGACGCACGGGCCGTATGCCCGGTGCATGAGCAGCCCCATCCGCCCCAATTCCCCGACGCCGGCATCCACCGCAATGGGCACGCACAATGTCTCGTAATTCCCATCCGTGTGGGCGCGGGCGTCATATCCAGCCAAACGCAAATATTCGGCGATGATATTGGCGATTTTCGCCGCTTCGACATATTGCCGCGATGATTCCAGTATCTCAGAGATTGTAGGCGCTTCACCGATCATCTTTGTGTCCATCGCCACCACTACCGCCACTGCGAAGGCGTGTCGATTGATGACTTCCTCGCCCCAATTCTCC
>JAHELQ010000317.1 GCA_024644125.1 Candidatus Aminicenantota bacterium
CTCTTTCGGAAAAAATGAAATGCCCGGATACCATACCGGACCCGCAGCTTATGTCGGCTATCTGGCAGGAGCGCGTCACAGCCATCTTGACAACGCCGGCTACAGTATCGACCAGAAGGCGTTCAAGCACGAGTTGCCCTCGCCGGAGATATTGGCGCAGCAAATTGTCGCAGAAGAATCCTGGCGGCAAATACTTTCCAGTCTGGTAATATGTTTTTTCGCCCGCAATATCTACAAAGAAGATATTGTCGCCGAAGCATTGGAGCAGACAGGCTTCTCTTTTTCCCCTGAGCAACTCCACAACCTGGGGCGGCGCATCCTGAGGCAAAAATACGATTTCAAAGAGAGGGAAGGATTCCGCTTGCAGGAGGAACGGATACCGCAGAGAATATTCGATACCCCATCCACCAACGGAATGATTGATCCCGCTTATGTAGAGGCGGCAATCAAGGCGATACGGATTTAAGAAAAACTGATAAAAAAAATAATGAAGCTTGACATTTTTGTTTTACTGTATTAATCTGTTGATACAGTGAAAAAATTATTGCAGGAATTGACTGTCGATTTCGCCTCGCCTGTGCCGGTGTACGAACAGATTCAGCGGCAGGTCAAACACGCCATCGCGAAGAAAATAATCGGCCAGAAGGAACCGATGCCATCGATTCGGGAAATGGCCGCATATCTGAGTATCAATCCCAACACAGTGGCGCGCGCATATCGAGAGCTGCAGCAATCCGGCATCATCAACGGCCGGGCGGGAAAGGGTTATTGGGTGGAAGACGCCATCGTGCCCGACGAAGAGAAGGTCGAGATGATCAAACAGGAATTTTTGCAGTTTCTTGAAAAAGCTGTTGCGATGGGGATATCGGCTGAAAAAATTAAAGAATTGGTGGATGAGTTTTTCGGTAAGAAAAACGGGACATCCTGAAATATGGTGAAACGATGATAGTGATAGACGATTTATGTGTCACTTATGGGAAAAAGCGGGTTATTGATCATTTGTCCCTTCAAATAAAAAAAGGGGAGAGCGTTTTCCTCGCCGGAGCGAACGGCGCTGGAAAAACAACGCTCCTTCGCGCCATCGCCGGGATTATAAGAACCAGGCATGGGACCGTCTCGACGCGTCATCAAAAGGTTGCATATATCCCCGCGTCCCTGAGTTTTTATGAAAGCGTGAAAATCGAAGAGGCGATTCGTTTGTTCTACTCGATACATAAACCTTTTACATATCGCCAGATCGGCGGTTATAAATTTGACGAAAAGCGGCGCATCCATTCTCTTTCGAAAGGAGAGCGGACTCTCTTTTTATTGTCGTTGGCATTATCGATCTCGCCGGACTTTCTCTTGATCGACGATATCATCCACTTCCTGGATCCCCATTTGCGGGAGATTTTTATGCAGACGATCCTCTCATTGCTTGAAGAGGAACGATTGGGGTTGGTGATCGCGGCACAATCTTGCCTGGATATCGAAGGCATCCTGGAACGATTGGTGGTGCTCGACCGGGGGAAAAAAGTGATGGATGAAGCTGTCGATGATTTGAAGCGGAGTTTTGTGAAGGTTTACGCGGATCAAGAACCCTCCGGTTCTCCGGTGGTGTTCAAACGGGAATGGAACGATGTTAACGAATATTATTTGTATCCCTACCATCCTTCGGAAAAACCAGCGAATGATATTCAATACCTGGCGCTACCCGAGATTTTACGGGCGTTGATCGGAGGCGAATATGATGTTGCTTGAGTGGAAGCGGGTAATCCGCGACAGCGGCGTAATTGTGTTGGTTTTGTTCTTGTTGTTCGCCGCGTTATTGGCAACGGACCGCGACGCCTATATCACGCCGGCGTTGGAGATTTTCCTCTTGCTCTACTCATCTTTTATGGGCTGGTCGATATTTGAGCGGGAGAGGCATGAAGGGGCTCTGGAATTTTTTCTGGGTATTCCGCTGGGAAAGTATAAATTATTATTTCTCAAATGTATTCCCCGTGTGGCGGCGGCGCTTTTTATTCTTTTTTATTATTGGGCGTTGCAGGAATGGTTCGCTTTTCCTTTTGTCCTCGATGGGGCGCAATTCACCATCGCGTATGGAGCATTGTTCTTTGTGTCTTTTAGTTTTTCTTTGCTGATTAACAGCTTCCTGGGCAGTTTTTTTCTCTCCGCGTCATTATTCGCCGGTCTCAGCTATTTTATCAAATACCTGGAATATTCTTTGACAAATACAGACGCGATGAAACAATCGGGACTCTGGTTACTGGTCTTGCCGATTGTATTTATCGCAATGTACCGGTTTCTGGATATCAAACCAATTTCATTCTTCCATAAAAAACTAGCTCCTGTGATGCTTCTGGCGGTCATTCTTGTGTTTGGCGCAAATTATCTATTCACCGGCTCGGAATGGTGGAATTTTTATCTAACCGGCGACAATTATTTACTGAAGACAACGAAAGATAAAACCGTGCTGGAAAAAGAGGGAGCGGAACCTAAAACACTGCCGGGCCGGATGGTACCACTCCTGGAAACTGGAAATATCTTACTGGCTGCCCGTAACGAAAACGACCGGAGATACGCCGGTGAATTGGTGCGTCTCGATATCATCTCCGGTAATGTGGAGGTGTTGTATTCCGCTGACCCAGGGTGGTGGTTTCATGAAGGTCCGACAGGAAAACTGGGGACTCATAAGGACGGGCGGTACTATTTTTTGTTGACTGACAAAAACCATCTTAGATACAAAGTTGTGGTTGTGCATGAAGATGTTGTAGATGTGATTCCGGTTAATTACAACTTTAAGCAAACCGAGCAACTCCACCGGGTGTATCACGCTCTGGAAGATCCTCTGCAGATATTTTTATTTTCCGGTACATCCCTTTACCGGGTCAATGAAAGCGGAGACACTGAACGGCTCTGGGAAGCCGAAGATGTGGAGGCCTGGAATGATCGCATTTTGATATTCGGCGACGGCCCTGCGATTTTATATCAAATTAACGGGGGCCTTCCGCGGGAGATCATGGAGATCGATGGACCGGTCCGAAAGATTCGCTGCCGGTTCGACCGGTGTGGCCATCGCAAAGTATTGTATAAAATTGAAAACAAAGCATATATGTTAGACCTGGAAACTCAAGTTACAGAACCTATTGACTTACGAAGCACACCCTACTATTACCTCGATACTCCGGAAGGGGTTCGGGTGGTATGGGTGGCAGGCAGTGAAATCACTGTGGCTGAATACAAAAACGGGCGCATGACAATCGAGTCTGTCTGGTATACTCAACTGGAAGGATTCCGTTTGTTCCAGGTTTACCCATCGGGAATCATTGTTTTTAACAGAAACGAGCACGAAATCTTTAAATTCATAGACAACTCCAAAGATGAACGTGAATCCCTTGAAAGCGCAATAATCGATTAAAACTGAAGAACGACCGATTACTCGGAATACGAACGCCGCAAGGAAAACAGATTAGTCTATCCATTTAATAACTCCAATATCGCAGTAGAACAATTAAAATTTTTTTTTTAGGTGTTGACATTACCGTTTTACTGTATTAAGATATTAACACAGTAAAACAGTAATACAGGAGGAAATAATGAGATATTTAAAAAAGACTTTGATTCTGTTATGGATCTTTATTGCGTTTATACTGCCGGCTCTTGCAGGGGATAATTTGCATGTTGCGGCGGAAAAAGGCGATCTGGACATGGTGAAGAAAATGATCGCCATGGACCCACAAATGGTCAATGAAATGAATGATGTGGGGAGAACGCCACTTCATCTGGCGGTTTTGAATGGTCACAAAGAGGTTGTGGCTGTTCTGCTTGAGAGTGGGGCCGATGTGAACCTGAAATCGAAAAAAAACAAACGAAGTCCCTTGCATTACGCGGTATGGAAAGGTCACGCCGGTATCGCCGGACTATTGATAAAAAAAGGTGCGGACGTAGAGGCGGAAGAGATCGATGGCGAGACCCCTCTCTGTTATGTCCCGGTATCCGGTAGCCTGGAAACGATGAAATTGTTGCTGGAAAATAAGGCCAATCCCAAAAAGATTAGCAATATCGGAAGCTCTCCCCTGACTTACAGTATTGAAAGAGGGTCCATTGAAATGGTGAAGCTTCTGGTGGAAAGAGGAGCGGATGTCAAGCAGGCGACGGAAAATGGCTTTACCCTGTTGCATAGAGCGGCCTGGGGAGATTCTGCGGAAAAAGTCGCTTTTTTGCTAGAGAAGGGAATTCCAGTAGATGTGAAAACCGATTTTAACCGCACACCGCTTCAAAACGCATGTATGAGCGGAAAACCGGAGATTGTTTCGCTCTTGATAAAGGCTGGGGCGAATGTCAATCATGCGGGAAAAGAAGGTTGGGCTCCGCTCATCATCGCGTGCGACCGGGGCCATGCCAAAGCCGCGTATCTTTTGTTGGAGGCGGGGGCAAACCCGAAATTCGCCCGTCCTAGAGACGCGAAGACCCCTCTCCATATTGTCTCAATCCGTGGATACGGGAAAGTAGCCGCGATCCTTTTAAAGAAAGGCGCAGACGCTAATGCCAAAGACGGCGAAGGTATCACGCCACTTTATTATGCCAGTCGCTACGGCCATGAAAAAATCGCGAAGCTGCTGGTATCCAATGGCGCCGCCGGGGAAGTGAAAGGAAATTTCGGATATTCGAAAGTGCTCAAGAAGAATCTTGAAGAAGGGCAGGCGATTGTGTGGTATTTGAATCATAGCTCATGGGCTGTCAAAACCGCCAAGAACCTTTTGATTTTTGATTATTTCGAAGACGGAAGCAAACCGGATTCGCCCCTTCTGGCAAACGGTTACATCGATCCTGAAGAGATCAAAGACTTGAATGTCACTGTATTCGTTTCTCACGCACATGGAGATCATTACAATCCTCTCATTTTTGGATGGAAGGAAAAAGTGAAAAACATCCAGTATGTCCTGGGATTCAAGGCGAAAGAAGAAGCTGAATATATTTTCCTACCTCCTCATCAGAAGAAAAAAATCAATGGCATGGGTGTAATTACCATTGAATCAAACGATAGCGGCGTTGGTTTTGTTGTGATCGCGGACGGTGTGAAATTGTTCCACTCCGGTGATCACGCCAACCGCAAACAAGATTTTTCAGGCCCCTTCAAAAAAGAGATCGACTATTTAGCTGAAAAAGGAATGTCTCCAGATCTTTTTTTCGCTCCGGTTAGCGGATGTGGATTTGGCGACCAGGTGGCGGTGAAAAAGGGTGTGTATTACACTATCGAAAAATTGTCGCCCAAAGTGGTTTTTCCGATGCATGCCAGTAGAAATGAATTCCGCTATTCTGAATTTGCCGGCGAGGCCGAAAAAGCGGGCATCAAAGCTGATTTTTGCTGCGCGTCAAATAGCGGGGATCTGTTTGTTTTTGTTGACGGCAAAGTGAAAAAACTGATGAAAAAAACGATCAAAACCGTTGCGAGCGAATGTTCCAAAAAAGACAAGAAGTCTAACGCGACATGCAATTAACAAGCGACATGGTTTGACTATAGATATATTACGGCAGGAAGGCCTGGAACTCCCGCCAACAACTCCCGGCCCCTGCCGTAATATACATGATCACTTGAATTATTCAGCGATATGAGCTACAATAGAGTCAAATCATCGTTGGAGGGTATGGAATTGAAAAAACTAGTGATTGTGGCATGCTTGATATTCATAATTGTCGGCGGAGCCGGCCGGTTGGATGCGTGGACCGGAATCGGAATCATTGTGGGGGAGCCCACTGGAATCAGTTTTCGGATCAATAATTTCCCGGTGTTGGGAATAGCATGGTCTGTGTTCGACAATTATTTTCATTTTCATTGCGATTATTGGCTCGCGAACAGCAAATTGGATCGTTCGTTATATGGATATTACGGTCTGGGAGTAAAGCTCACGGGAAACGAGAAAGGGGCGGGTGACGATCTGCAACTTGGTGTCAGAGTGCCGCTCGGGTTACGATACAATTTGACCCGGCGGGTGGAGCTGTTCGCAGAGGTGGTCCCTGGTATGCGGGTGATCTCCGATACAGAGTTCGATATCGATGGAGGAATCGGGATTCGCTTCTTCCTCAAATAATGGTTGAAGGGAGAGAGAATAACGGCCGGTCAATCCTGCGTTAGTTGGGCCGGGAAAAGAATAGTAAAGCGGGTGCCTTCTCCTTCTGCGTCGTTCAAGGTAATCTTTGCGTGATGATGGTGCAGGATCGCTTCGGTGATAACCAGGCCCAATCCAGATCCTTTACCTTCGGTTTTGGTAGTGAAGAAGGGGTCGAATATTTTTTCGCGGATGGCGTCGGGAATTCCGCTGCCATTGTCTTCTACTTCCACGGAAACTCCCGTCTCTTCCAACCGGGTCCGGTATGTGATGCGGCGGTCGATTTGGCCTTCCTTTGAATCGAAGGCGTCGATGGCGTTGAGGGAAAGGTTGAGGAAGACCTGTTGCAAACTGCTTTCATCTCCATATATAAACGGGATTTCAGAGAGTTCCATCTCCAAACGGATACCCTTCC
>JAHELQ010000318.1 GCA_024644125.1 Candidatus Aminicenantota bacterium
GGGGATGCGCCATGACCAAATTCGGCTTGATCACCACCTTCCCCGTCACCTTCCGATTGAGAGAAATCTCTCTCAAAGCCTTGCCTATGACCGCTTCGATCTTTTCGACACAATATTCTTCACAAGCCCCGACATACACTGAATACCGTTCCAATACATTTCTCCTTCGCTATTTTTCCCGCGTACACAAAACCCCATTGTACCCAATCGTGAAAAATAAGTAAAGCCGGAGAATCAAAAAGCCGGGCGGATTGGCGATTGCCCGGCTTTTTTGGATTTGAATAATTAGTAGAGCTAGTGATCTTTGCCGTTGAAAGCGCCGTTCACGATAATGCCGTCGAAGATACGGATGGTGCGGGAGGAGTAATCGGCGATTTTTTGGTCGTGAGTGACCATAAGAATGGTTTTGCCCTCTCTGGAGAGCCTGTTGAAAATCTCCATGATCTCCAGGCCACTTTTGGAATCCAGGTTGCCGGTGGGTTCGTCCGCCAAAATGATGGGCGGCTCGTTGACCAATGCCCGGGCAATAGCCACCCTCTGTTGTTGGCCGCCGGAAAGTTCCGTGGGGCGGTGCTCGGCCCAATCCCACAATCCAACCAACTCGAGATATTTTCGTACCCGGAGCTTCCGCTCTTTGGCGTTCTTACCATTGTAGAGCATCGGCAATTCCACATTTTCATAGGCTGTGGCATATGGAAGAAGGTTGAAGTTCTGGAACACGAACCCGATTTTTTTATTGCGGATCTCCGACAACTGGTCGAATGTCAAGCCCGCCACGTTCTCGGAGTCCAATAGATACGAACCGCCGGATGGCGTGTCCAGGCAACCGATGATATTCATGAGCGTGGATTTACCCGAGCCGGAGGGTCCCATAATGGAGACGAATTCCCCCTGCCCGATTTCCATGTTCACCCCTCTGAGGGCTTCGAAAGACACGTTTCCAGTCTGGTAAACCTTGGTTATATTTTTAAATCGAATCATTTTTTACCTCATTTTTTAGCCAATCTCGCGGCATTTCGCCGTCCTCATTCATAACGAAGGGCATCAACCGGATTCAACCGGGATGCTTTCAGCGCAGGGAAAATCCCTGAGAAAAACACCAGGGACGCCATCACCGCCACAAACATAATCACCATGTCTGTGGAAAAAATCGGGCGCAACAAATAGGATTGAATGCCCGTCAACTCGTAGGACATGGGCATGGAACGGACCAACATCACGACATTGAAAGACAACAAAATCCCCCACATCGTGCCTTTCGAAAAGATCAGCAACGCTTCCATCAGGAACTGGCGGACCACATGCCGCCGTTTCGCCCCCAGAGCCATTTTAATGCCGATCTCCCGGGTCCGCTCTTTTACGATGGCGTACATCAGATTGGTGACCCCCACAGCGCCGATGATCAGAGTCAACGCCCCGATCAAGCTCAAAAACCAGTTGATCCCTTTGAAGACTTTCTGGGTCATCTCACCCTGGACAATCGTGTTCCAGACATTGAGAGCGTACTCGTCATCGCTGGCAAACCGGTACTTTTTGCCCAATACCTCTCGGGCCCGCCGCTCCAGGAACACGGCATATTTCCGGTCAAAAGGTTGGATATGGATCCGGTCCACAAATTTTTGCGAGTAGAGATTCTGGAATGTGGAGAAGGGGATATAGATCTGGTCATAGGCGAGCCCCTGGTAGTTCCCCATTTGCAGCTTCTTCTTCATCACTCCGACTACTGTGAACGGTTGTCGGTTGATGGACAATGACTTTCCGATCGGCTCCTCGTCGCCGAAGAGGTAATTCGCCAACCGCCAACCGATAAACGCGACGCGACGCGAGTTTTTTTCGTCGTTGTGATTGACGAACCGGCCACCTTCGCGGGCGTGAGTGGAGCGCATGACGCTGAAATCCGGCGCCACGCCGTTCACCGTTCTGGAGGTTTCTTTATCTTTGTACGTGACCTGCATGGTGGTGTAACTTTCAGGGATAATGCGCTTGATTTCCGGGATCTGACTCTTCAAAAGATCGATATCATCGGCGTACAACTGGATACGGCGCCCTTTTGGAAGCCCCTGATACACCTTCGAGGTTTGTCCGCCGGTGAACATCACCAGATCCGTTCCTAGACCCTCGAGCCCCACACGGAACTGGTTGGCCAGACCGCGGCCAAAAGACATGAGCAAGAGCAGAGAAAAGGCGCCCCATGCGATGGCGAATGTGATCAGCGCGGTTTTTTTCTTGCGCTTGCGGTATTCGGACAAATAGAGTTTAAACAAATGTGCCTTCATGGTGCTGCCTCCTTAACTGCGCAACGCGACGATCGGGTCTGTGGAAGCCGCTCTGCGGGCGGGAATGAATCCGGACAACGTTCCGATCGCCAGGAGGATCAAAATCGTCAACACCCCGACCATCGGGTTGATTTGCGGGATCCCCACATAATCTTTGATTTTTTCCACCGGCAAAGCGTCCAACAACAAGACCGCCAGACTAAAACCGATCAAACCGCCCAACAAGATGATACTGAGGGATTCGGCGAAGAACTGTGTCAAGATGACCCGCCTCTTCGCCCCGACAGCCAGCTTAATTCCGATCTCGCGGGTTCTCTCCTCCACCACCACCATCATGATGGAAGCGACTCCGACGCCGCCCACCAAAAGGGTGAAGGCGCCGATCAATCCCAGAAAAATATTGAACGCGAGGAAAAAAACATTCATGCTCTTTTCGAATTCCGTGAAATCCCAGACAAACATGCCGTCCTGGTCTTTGGGATCAAAACCGATTTTTTCCCCAAGGTATTGCCGAACCCGTTCAATGACGACTCCCGCGTTTTCCGGATTGTACGGTTGAAAAATGAAGTTGCCGACATACTTGTTGCCATACAATGCCGAGAATGTGGTCCAGGGGATAAAGAGCGAATATTTGTCGCGCATGCCCGAATAATTGCTGTCCTGCTCTTTTTCGATCATCACTCCGACCACGATGAAGGGGATGCCTTCGATAAAGATCTCTTTGCCCACTGGTTTTTCGTCGTGGAATAAATCAGCGGCAATGCCCGACCCCAAAAAACAGACCCTGCGCTTGAATTCCAAATCGTCATCATCGAGCCAACGGCCGCTTTGGGGAATGGTGTTGCGCATCTTCTCATAAGCGACATTTACGCCGCGCACGGAATTGTTGAATTCCTCTTTTTTATAACGAATACTTCGCCGCTCGATGAATTCGGGACTCACCTGCCGGATCCCGTCCACCCTGCCGGCCAGGGCTTCCACTTCCGGCGGGGTGATGCGGATAACCCGGCCTTTGTTGAATCCTTTGTAAGGCATGGTGGTGCGGCCGGGCCAGGCAATGACAATGCCATCGCCCATGCCGTGCATCACTTTGCGCTGGTTTTTTCCCAGCCCATCGCCGAAGGCCAGAAGCAATACCACGGCAAAAGTACCCCATACAACGCCGGATAGAGTCAGGACGGTCCGCAACGGTTGCCGTCCCAGATCCTGGAACAGATTTTTAAAAAATGTCAGTGTCATTGTATTTCCCGTGGAGGACGCTGGACGACTGCTTCACCTTCTACTAAACCTTCGAGTATTTCGATATCAATGCTATTGGAAAGACCGGTCTTGACCTCTTTCCTGGATATTTTTTCGCCGTCTTTCACTTCCACGAACCGTTTGTCGCCTTCGAACACCACCAAACGTTCCGGCAACAACAACGTATCCAGACGTTCCTGGATTTTTACATAAGCTGTGGCGGAGAAACCGGCCCGAAGCTTGCTGCCTTCAACCTCTTGGATCAGGATTTCAATATCGAACAACGTCGCGTTGCCGTCTTTTTTCGCTTTGGGGGAAATCCGTTCCAGCTTGCCCATAACCTTTGTTTCAGGCAACGCTCCGATTTTGATATCCGCCATCATTCCCGGATACAGCTTGCCGACATCGATCTCGTCCACAGTTCCCTTGAACAATAAATTATTCATATCCGCCATGGCGCAGAGCTCCGTACCCGGCTGAAAGTTGTTCAACGGCACCACCGGATCGCCGGTGAATACCTCGCGGGAGAGCACGATACCGGTTATCGGCGCCTTGATGATGGAATCGATATTCTTGTTCGAAAGTTTGACCCGGCCTTTTTGCAGCAACTGGAATCGCTCCATCGCCATTTTATATTTCAATTGAGCTTCTTTATATTGGGAATCCTGCGCTTCCATGTCGGATTTTGAGATCAACTGGGACTGAAACAGCTTGAACTGCCTGTCCCTCTCTTGCGTAACCTGCGTCAAGACCACTTGCGCCACTTCCATGCCCCGCTGCGCTTCGGCATATTCCAGGGGTGTGGGGTTGGGTAAAATCTTGAACAAAGCAGCGTCCTTCTCCACAAAGTCCCCGACCTTGAAGCTGATCTCGCTGATGATACCGGAAATCGTTGACTTCACTTTGATCTCATTCTCCGGTTCTATTGTGCCGACAGCCAACGCCGTCTCCGCGATGGTTCCTTTTTTGACTTCCACCAATGTGTACTGCTCGCCGTTTCCATTTGCGTTCTTTAAGAGGGAGAATCCAGCTCCCAATACCAACACCGCCAAAATTCCATAAAGTAGATATTTTTTCATCAGTCACCTCTAATTAATTTTCCAAACCACATCGCTGTGTCCTGTCAAGGTAGTATAACGATACGTTGAACAAAAAGTTCTTATTATATTTTATTGTTAAAAAAAATATGTTACCATAAGGGCGGTAAACCTGAAGGAGGAGATGGCGATCGATGAGATTCCCTATAAACGAATTACTCGATTGGTACGACAAAAACAAGCGGGATCTTCCCTGGCGTCATACTCGCGATATATACAAAATCTGGATTTCCGAAGTGATGCTGCAACAAACCCAGGTGGCGGCGGCGACGCCCTACTTTGAGAGATTCGTCCGGGAACTGCCGGATATCCGTTCTCTGGCGCAGGCCGACGAAGAGATGGTGCTCAAACTCTGGGAAGGAATGGGATATTATAACCGTTGCCGCAACCTGCAACGCGCCGCCCGCATTGTCATGGAGGAATTTTCCGGAATCATTCCTCAAACCCCGGAGCGATTCGAAACCCTCCCCGGCGCCGGTCCATATATTACAGCCGCGGTGATGAGTATCGCGGCCGGCCACCCAATGCCCGCGGTGGACGGTAATGTGATGCGGGTATGCGCACGGTTTTCAGGCATCGAGGAAGACATTTCCAGAGGGAATACCAAAACATTGATCGCCGCTCGCTTGCAAACAATCATCCCCAAACAGCGCCCCGGCGATTTTAATCAGGCCATGATGGAATTGGGCGCGTTGATTTGCCTGCCTCAACGGCCCCGGTGCAACGATTGTCCTCTTCACGGCGATTGCGACGCATACCGGACCGGTCGAACCGGCCTTCTGCCTGTCAAGGCGGCCAAAAAAAAGATCCCTCATTACCGGGTGTCAGTGGCGGTAATCAGAAGAGGCGACTCCTTTTTCATCCAAAAACGCCCGGCAAGCGGCCATCTAGGAGGAATGTGGGAGTTTCCCGGCGGTAAATCGCGAGGAGACGAATCCCCGGAGGAAACTCTCACCCGGGAATGCCGCGAGGAATTGGGCATCGATCTTTCGCCGCTCGAGGAATTGGCCGTCGTCAATCACGCCTACAGCCACTTCAAGATCACGATGTCGGTCTTTGTGTGCGGCGCCGGAGAGCAAGCGGTCCGTCCTCTCAACAGTCAATCCTATCAGTGGATCACCATTGCCGACATCTCCCGCTTCCCGTTTCCGGCGGCCAATCACAAATTTTTCCCTCGCTTGCGCCGTTATTTCGCAAGCCGAAAGAGTTGATTATAGCTTTTTCTTCAGTTTGAGCCGCTTGACCAGAATTTCCATCTGGCTCACCAGGTAGTCAAACCGTTTGAACGCCGCATCGTAGGGAGCGCGGGTGGTCATATCCACGCCGGCCTTCTTGAGGATTTCAAGCGGAAAGTCACTGCCCCCGGCGGAGAGAAACGCGATATATTTTTCCCGTTCGTTATTTTTTCCGCTCAACACATTGTTGGTCAACGCCATGGAGGCAATGATACCGGTGCTGTACTGGAACACGTAATAATCCAGGTAGAAGTGCGGGACATTGCCCCACTCATTGGCGATAAAATCACCCACTTCCATGATTCCTTTATCGTGACCATAATAAAAACGGGTCAATTCCAGGTATTTTTCATCCAACCATTCGGCGGTCAAGGTCCCGCCTTTTTCCACCTCCTGGTGCATGGCCAATTCGAATTCCGCGAACAAAGTCTGGCGATAGATGGTAGACCGGAGCTGCTCGATATAATTGGTGAGAATAAACAGCTTGAACATGTCGTCTTTCTCGCTTTCCAACAAGTGGTTCATCAGCATGTTCTCGTTGAACGTGGAGGCGATTTCCGCCAGGAACGTGGCGTAATCGTGGTTGGCGAAATGCTGGGCCTTGCTGCTGAAATAGGAATGCATGGCATGTCCCAGTTCATGGGCCAGCGTGGAC
>JAHELQ010000319.1 GCA_024644125.1 Candidatus Aminicenantota bacterium
CACAAACACACCGGCCGCCAGAGCCGATACAGACTCGCCCCGCCGGATACTTTCACACGCCAGATGCAACGCTGCCAGCGACGACGAGCAGGCGGTGTCGATTGTGACTACCGGTCCTTTCAGGTCCAAAAAATAGGCAACGCGCCCTGACAGGATGGACATGTCGTTTCCCAAAAAGGTTTGGGGTTTGATCCCTTCCGCAGTCAGCGCCAACTCCTGGTAATCCATTCCGCGTGCGCCCACGAACACTCCCACCGCCTGGCCGACCAGACTACCGGGAGCGTCACCGCTATCCTCGAGGGCCTTGTAACATTCCTCCAGCAACAATCTCTGCTGGGGATCCATGCGCTCCGCCTCTTTGGGCGAAATATTGAAGAACAGGGGATCGAACAAATCGGCAGACCCCAACAGTCCGGCCCGGTTACCGCCGGCGAATGTCATCCTGGCGAAGCCTTCCCTCTCGACCGGTTGAACCGCGCAGCGTCCGTCGGCGAGAATGTGCCAGAACGCGTCAACCGATTCGGCTTCGGCGAACCGGGCGGAAATCCCCACAATGGCGATGTCCCGTTGCCGAGGTTGCGACGGAGACTCGCGCTCAATTACCGGCGGCTCCGTTGTCTGGCTTTGCACATGAGCCGCCAATTCCGTGGGCGAGCGGTAATCGAATATCGCTTCAACTCCCAGACACAACCCCAACCGCTCATTCAACCGGTTAATCAGATCCACTCCCAATACAGAGTTTATACCCAGCCGCAGGAAACTCTCACTCACATCCAGAGCTTCCGGGTCCGTCTTCAACATCCGGGCGATTTCCTCTACGATGATCCCGATCATCTCGCGTCCTCCGGAATCATTCGGTAGCGTCGCGGGAGGGGCGTCTTTTAAACGGCCGGCGATATATTCCGCCAGTTCGCGCGGTCCACGGTAATCGAATATCGCCTCCACTCCAAGATCGATACCCAATTCCTCTGCCAGTAGATTCACCAGGTCCACTCCAAGGACGGAATTCACTCCCAATTGCAAAAAACTGCATGAAAGATCCAACTCTTCCCCGTCCCGTTTCAAAATACGCGCCAGGTTCCGTGCGATTGTATTTAAGATCGTATCCATAGGAAATTCCCTTTTATAAATTGTTTGTGTAACGCGATATTACGCGATTCTCTTTTCGCCAGCCGCCATGTACAACTGGCGGATGATGGCATGGTCGCTGCGCTTGACCATATCCCGCCATTGCACGCTGATCCGGCCCAGCACCTTGCTGGACAGATAGCCGTCCCGCACCAGTTTGGTGGGAATTCCCACTCCCTCGGAGCGGAAAAACATCTCGTCGCCCAGAAGCCCGCTGTGGGCGCAAATCACTTCATAGTCGATATTGGAAAAACCGCCGTCGCCGAGAATCACCGGCAATTGCCGTCCGATCTTGGGGTGCCCCCCCTCGTCGGTGCGCGAGCGGCAATAGGCGTCGTACAAATCCTTGAGCTCGGGAATATGTGGGAAGGTCATGATGTGCATTTCAAAATCATTGTCCACAAATATCGCTTTACCGCCGGGTTTCAATATGCGGAACACCTCTTTGACAGCCGCCACCGGATCCGGCAAATGCTCCAGCACCAACCTCGTCACCGCGCAATCGAAGCTATTGTCCGGAAGACCGGTGTCAAGAATGGATCCCTCCAATACCCTTACCTCCGACGCGCCGATCTCTTTCAAGTATTTGGAGGCGAAATCCACCAGATAGCCGTCGATTTCAAGGCCAGTCACCGACAAATCCCGGAATTCCGCCAGCAATTTTTCGATGACGAAGCCCGGACCGCAGCCCAATTCGACGATAGCCATACCGTCTGTCAGTCCGAATTCCCGGTAATGTTTCAATTCCTTGGACCAGAACAACTCCACCTGGGATTTGAGACGGTTGATCTCGGTTCCTGTGTCTCCGCCGATTTGTTGAATGTTGTACGAGTTTCGTTCCTTCATGATAATCACCTGGATTTTTTTACACATTACCACCACTTCCGGGTCCGGCGATTCTTTTTCTACCGAAAACCCTTAATTCTCGGTGATATGTCGCAATTTGAAAATATCTATCTTGTTAAAAAAACGGGATTTTTCCTACTTGCACTCCTTGAAAAACGCCTGGAACACATTGTCGGCCTGAGGCGCCGGGTTGCCGGTCGCGGCGGAGTTCCCTTTTTTGTCCACATGCAGGTTCAACCATTCCAGGAGCGGCTGCTTCACATCCTGCAATGATTTTTTACCGTACAAGATGTCCAGGTGCCCGTAGTCCTGGTAGTAATTGATGGTGACATCGTCGCTCTTGGTCCTGCTGGGGAAAAAATCGAGCAAACACACACCCTGAGGGCACATCAAGCGCGACATAAAAGCGATGGCCGGAAGAAAGACCTCGTTGTCGTCATAGTCGAGGTACGGGACATCCACATAAGCATCCAACTGGGAATCCTCGAGAGTCTGAATGTACGGATAATGCCGGTTAAATGTGTTGAGCGCCTTCACCAACACATCGCGATCGATACTACCGTTGTGATAATTGGTCAGCACCCCTTCGATACCCAGGAAGGGATTCCAGAGATTGAAGGCGTTGTCGGCCACATAATCAGCAATACAACCGAACTGCGACGGCAACTGCTGACCCACCAACCGTTTGGTATTGGGTAAGATTCCCGCCAAACGCCAATTTTCGAATTCATTGTCGCTGAGGAAATAGATGCCTTCCAGCCAGGGTAACAAATCCCCGGTCTGCGGATTCACCAATTGATTGTTCTTGAAAAGACTTACCACCATGTTGTACGTGGCTTCATCCAGCGGAGTACCGTCTGGCGGATACTTTTTGAAATTGCCGTCCAACACAACCAGGCCTCTAAGATCCTCCTGGTATTTGGAGGCGTAGAAGAACATGTGATACACGCCTTTACTGAATCCGCCCATAAATATCTTGTCGATTTTAGAGATGGCTTTGATACGATCGACACAGGCTTTGAGATCTTCGCGATACACGCCGTAGTTCCAATCGGTGGAGCATGAGACATCGATGCCCTGCTCGGCCAACTCCTGGTATTCGAGGTCGGGTATATTGGCGGAGCGGAAATCAATGGTGTAGACGTCGTAGTCGTTGACCGCCAGATACAGCAAGGTGTTGATGTCGGGATCGGTTATATTGTCCACCCAACCGCCGGCGTTCCAGGTCCCGGGAATCAGGAAGATCACTCTCTCTTCTTTACCAGTGGAAAGCAGCCGGTCTTTTTTCACCACCCGGTGCAGGGTGATCCTGTCCAGGGGACCGAGCGGTTCCCGCGTCGCGTCCCAGGCAAAATGCAATAATGATTCATTGTCTTTCACATTTTCGGCTTTACCCAAACTCCATTCGGGGCAATCCTGAGATGCAGGAAGCGCAAAAAACCCGCAGAAAAACAAAATGAAGGTGAAGATAATAATCGTTTTTTTCATAAAGCCCTCCTTTATTTTGTGACTCAATAAGTAAATACGATGCCGCAAAGAGAAAACCCGGCGCCAATCCCGCTCATCAACACCATGTCTCCCCTACTTACGCGCCCTTCTTCCACAGCGAAACACAGGGCCAACGGGTAGCCGGCGGCGCCGGTGTTCCCGCACCGGTCGATGACGCCCATGATCCGGTCGGAGGGAAACACAAATTTCATCATGTCGATGACAAAGCGCGAAGCCTGATTCGGGATCACCAATTTGACACGGTCCTTGTTGGACATGGGCCACAATTTCGACAAAAACTTCTGGTTGTATTTCATGGCTGTGGCTTGCAGGTTTTCGGGATTGTAATCAAACCCGATATCCGCGGATGTCAAGCGTTGGTTGAACAACGTATTGTGGGCAGTGTCCCTTGAAACGGAGCTTACGTCTGATGCGGCGCTGTAAGTCTCCATCAACGTGGCGTGAATTCCGCAGTTTTCCGTCTCTTCCGGAGGGACGACAATGGCTGCGGCAGCCGCGTCCCCCATCAAGGTGCTTACGTTGGGATTGGAAAAATCTTTTTTGTAGGTGGTGATCTCTGCGGTGGTGATTAAAATCTTCCGGTACCGCCCGGTCAAAAATAGGGACGCGGCCAAATCCAGAGCCACGATGAATCCCAGGCACGCGGATGTCACCGATATACAGGGGATGCCCGATTGCCCGAGGCCCAGCTCTTTTTGTATTTGCGCCCCCTGCTCAGGCACCGCCCGGTCAAACGACGGCGACGCATTGATAATCAAATCGATTTCATCCAAAACGATGCCGGCTTCGGCCGCAGCTTGTTCGGACGCTCTGGCGGCCATGAACGCGATGGATTCATCTTCCGCCCAACGCCGTTCCACCACTCCTTGCTTGCGGGCGCACCAACCTTCGGGCAACTGGCACATCTCCTCCAATTCGCCGCTGGACACCACGCGTTTCGGTAGATATTTGCCCAATCCCGCTATTTTCATAGGCAGGGGCCGTTTTTCTTTCAGTGTATGATTCATGATTGGATCTCCCCTGAGAGACTCATTCCAGTGTAAAGTCATGGCATTTTAGATGGGACGTATCCAGTTTGATCTTGAAATTCCTGGACAACTCCTCTCTCTTTTCCCTGGAGAAAAACGGGAAGCAGGTCCAGCCGAAATTGGTCTCCTTGAAGCGGTGTTCCTTGCACCCGCACACCGACATCTGGATTCCCCGCTCGGAGCAGAGTCTCTCGAAGTGGGAGAATTTCGCGATTTTTTCTTCAAAGGGAAACGAGTAGAGTTCCTGCTGGGAAATGGTCGGAGTGATCTCGCTAACCGCATCCACCGCGTCCCGCAAAAATTCATCTTGCCGGAGCTTGCTCTTCATACTCTGGGGCAACACCAGGTAACTCAGCACCGCCCGCTTGACGCCGCGCTCAGACGCGTCATTCATAATACGCGTGATGTTCTCGTCGGTATCGTCGATACCCGGGAACATCGGATCCAGACGAACCACCAGCGACCGCAGTCCCTCGATGGCGCCCAATACCCGCATATTCTCCATCCTGGCCTCGTATGACGGAGCCCCCGGTTCGATAATCTTGTTCCGTTCAGTATCAAAATTGGTCACTCCCACCTGGATCTCCATCAAATCGGGCCGCCGCCTGACCATATCGATGAATTCGGGAGCCATCGGGCCTTTGGACAACAAAAGCACATGTACATCGTTCGCGAACAATTTCTCCAGGACACGCAGGGTACTGGCTGTCAATTCCCCGTTACCCAGCGGATCGGAGGAGTAACAGAGATACACCACCGGTGGAAACTCTTCCCGTTGCAGAAATTTGTCCAGTTTGAGCGGGAGAATGTCGCCTTTGTAGCCTGGATTCTGCAATTTGTACACCATTAATTCCAACGGAGAAAAAAGGCAATACACACATTGCATGGGACACCCGAGGGAGATGTCCATTACATACAGTTTACACGCATTCGGCTCGAAACGGATGTCCGCTTGCAAATCCTTACTGATGCCCCAGACGATACCTTTTTCCATTTGTTCAGTGGCCATCGACGATCTCCAAAATCAGGCCGCATAGGGCCCGTACCGTGACAGGATTGCCATCCTGTCCTCGAAACGCGCGATTGACGAATTTATCGATGTCATCGATCGACCGTCCGTCAAGGAAGCGTTGCTGCACCTTCAAGAGCACCTCCATGATGTCGATGGAATCGAACGCGTAATCTCTCACCAGCGACGTATCCAGGGTGACCTCGCCGGTAATCTTGTAAGGGGCAACTTCGTCGAGGATTTCTCTCAAATTGTCAAAAACCTTATTTTCCGTCCATTTGGCGGACCTATTTTCCCTGGCTAAATCCTTCATTGTCCTATCTCCTTTTTTTATAATCGTTAGGGTTTTTCTATCTCCCGGTTTACTTCAAGAGGCCATGCGCCGGAAGCGTTGGCTTAATAATTCAGCGGTTTCCCGCATCAGTTTTTTGCCGATCTCATCGACATGGCGATTGCGCCAATTTTCCAGGCTGCCGCCCTTGACCCATTGATTGAACGCCCCCAACGCCGGCCCGCAATTCACCTGAAAATCTACCTTGCCTTCGATATCGCCGCTTAGGGCCAGGCGGGAGGAATATCCGAAATACCAACGGAACACAAGGGCCATTTTATGTTTTGGATTCTCTTGCGCCCGCTTGATCTCTTCCGGCGGGTAAAACGAGCGGCACTCGTTGTAAATATCGTCGAAACTCTTCTTGAAGTATCTCTGCTGCAATTGATGACTGGTTTTCGAATCCAATTCGTCCAGCGAATTGAATTGCCGGTACAATTCATACAATTTGTTGGCCCGGGCGGGAAAAAACACGCCGCGCTTCAAGACCTGCACCCGCGCGCCCAATTCGAACATATCGCCGGCCGGAGCGTAATCGGTGTCCTGCACATTCATTTCCTGGAGCATATCCTTCACAACGTCGCTGGTACCGGCTTCCACAGTGCATTGGTTGATGGACCCGGTAAGAACGAAATCCGCCCCCAGCACA
>JAHELQ010000320.1 GCA_024644125.1 Candidatus Aminicenantota bacterium
ATAGGAAGATAATCAACGGGAAAGTCTCTTTTCTTTGAATTGTCAAGCCTATAGGACCATTCCACAGGGTTTTGAAGGGAGGGGGGTGGGGACAGGCGTGTTGTTGATGTTGATATGCGTTAGTTGCGGCGGAGGGTGTGGGCGGGATTTTTGCGGGCGGCGGCGTAGGTTTGGTAGGAGACGGTGAAAAGGGCGATTACCAGGGCTGCGAAGCCGGAGATGATGAAGAAGGCGGGGGTGATGGGGATCCGGGGTCTTTGGTTTTCATGAAGCGCACTTGCCTGCCGATGAAGAGTGGGATAATCATGAAGGCGATGGAGAGCGCGAATTGAGCCACCACCAGGCTTTTCCGCAAGAGGGAGGCTCTGGAGCCTGGTCTTCGGAATTCTTTCAACGCCTGAATCGGCAGGACGTTTGCCATGAAGGCGGCGGGAATCGTGCCGGAAACGAAGCCTACGATGACGGCCATTCCGGTCATGACGCCTATGACCCACAATCCTCCGGTGGATTGGAACGCGAGGTTTTTTCCCGACAGGGAATTGAACACCGGCAAGAACCATTGGGTCAACACCAATGCCGCAAGCAGCGCGATTAGAGAAAACAGAAAGGATTCCGATAAAAATTGCCTGTAAAGATGCAGGCATGCCCAGGGCAAGACATGCTACATTGATGGCCGCGATCCCCCGGTTCCGTTCAACACTCCCGATTGCAACTTTCAAATAATTTGCTATCATCATATATAGTGCAGATTCCCTACTTCGCAGTCAATCAAAAAATGCGCGAGAATTAGCCTCTGCGAAAGAACCATCACTTTTGAATGTTTGAGATTTGGAAACGATTGGGTTGGAAGGTTTGGATAGGAAAGGAAATGGCAGCGCTACGGGGAATCGAACCCCGGCTTGATGACTGAGAATCACCCGTCCTAACCCCTAGACGATAGCGCCACTCGATAATGAAGGGGGAAAGAATGGCTGGGAAGCAGGGACTCGAACCCCAACTCTATGATCCAGAGTCATATGTCCTGCCAATTAGACGACTTCCCAGCACGCATCTTGAAGTTATAATTATACTGATTTTTTCTTCTGTGTCAAGGGATTTTTTTCAAAAAGTCCGGCAAAATATTTCGTTAAAAAAAAAGCCACGACCTGCGACGGTCGTGGCTTTGAAGTATTTTAAGTGTGTATAAAAGACAATGATTAATACATTCCGCCCATTCCACCCATTCCACCACCAGGAGGCATTCCGTGTCCTTTATCCTCTTCGGGGATATCAGAAACCAGGCCTTCGGTGGTGAGCAAGAGGCCGGCGACCGACGCGGAGTTCTGCAAGGCGGTCCGCACTACTTTGGTGGGGTCGATGATTCCTGCTTCCAGCATATCGACATATGTTTCGGTGAGTGCGTCGAAGCCGAAATTCGGATTATCGGAATTTTTCACTTTTTCGATAATAGCGGACGCTTCGTATCCCGCATTGGCGGTGATCTGTCTCAGAGGGGCTTCGAGGGATTTCATCAGAATGTTGATGCCATACTGCAAGTCGCCATCCAATTTTACCTCTTTCAACGCGTCGATACTCTTGAGCAGAGCGATTCCGCCTCCGGGAACGATGCCCTCTTCCACAGCCGCTTTGGTGGCGTGCATCGCGTCTTCGACACGGGCTTTTTTCTCTTTGAGCTCAGTTTCAGTTGCGGCGCCTACGCGAATGACGGCTACGCCGCCGGAGAGTTTCGCCAACCGTTCCTGCAGTTTTTCACGGTCGTAATCGGACGAAGTGTCCTCGATCTGCCGTTTGATCTGGTGGATCCGGGCTTTGATGCTTTCATCGGAACCCGCGCCTTCGACGATCGTGGTGGCTTCTTTGTCCACAACGATCTTTTTTGCGGTGCCGAGATTGTCGATGGTGATATTTTCCAATTTCATACCCAGTTCTTCAGACACGACAGTGCCGCCGGTAAGAATTGCGATATCTTCCAACATGGCTTTGCGGCGATCGCCGAAACCGGGGGCCTTCACCGCCACGACATTCAACATACCTCTAACCTTGTTGTACACAAGGGTTGCCAGGGCTTCGCCTTCGATGTCTTCGGCGACGATCAACATGGGACGGCCGGATTTTGCGATCTGTTCCAGCAAGGGAAGCATTTCGCGCAAGTTGGATATTTTTTTCTCGTTCAAAAGAATGAAGGGATTTTCCATGGTGGCTTCCATCCGGTCCGCGTCGGTGACAAAATAAGCGGAGAGGAAGCCGCGGTCGAATTGCATGCCTTCGACGAAATCCAGTGTGGTGTCGAGACTTTTGCCTTCCTCGACTGTGATAACGCCGTCTTTTCCGACTTTATCCATGGCATCTGCAATGATGCCGCCGATAGATGCGTCATTGTTGGCGGAAATGGAGCCAACCTGGGCGATCATGTTTCCGGTTACATCTTTGCTGAGTTCGCCGAGATGTTTGACAATTTTACCTACGCCAATATCA
Source organism: Candidatus Aminicenantota bacterium (assembly GCA_024644125.1). Classification (GTDB taxonomy): domain Bacteria; phylum Acidobacteriota; class Aminicenantia; order UBA2199; family UBA2199; genus JAHELQ01. Next base: position 2,476 of record JAHELQ010000320.1, read on the forward strand.
ATACCTTTTTTGACGAGAGTGGGATTGGCGCCAGCGGCGACCATTTTTAACCCTTCTCTATAGATGCTCTGAGCCAAAACTGTGGCAGTGGTGGTTCCGTCACCGGCTACGTCGGATGTTTTGGATGCGACCTCTTTAACCATCTGAGCGCCCATGTTTTCCAACGGATCTTTCAAATCGATCTCTTTTGCGACGGTTACACCGTCTTTTGTGATGGTGGGGGAACCGAATTTTCTTTCGATTACGATATTACGTCCACGGGGACCTAAAGTGGCTTTCACAGTATCCGCCAACTGGTTTACACCTTTTAAGATAGCCTGTCTCGCGCCTTCGCCTAAAGTAATATCCTTCGCCATTATTACCTCCTTTGATGATTGTCTTATAGACCCTTATTTATCAAGCCTTATTTTAAGCGCTATTATATATCAAGCTTCAATCTTTGTCAAATCAACATCCCTGACTCCTGGAGATATTATGCAAACATTCAATATCGAAAACTCTATTTTTCTTTGCTTTCCTTTCGTTTTCCCTTCTTTTCTTTGATATTCAATTTTTGCATTTTTTTAGCGATCGTATTCCGGTGGAGTTTGATGCCATTGGACACTCTCGTGATATTGTAGTCATGTTTCTCCAATAGCGCCTGAAGCAATGTCTTCTCAAACTCCTCCATGATTTCCTTGAAATAAAGTTTGGAATACGCCGTTTTGCGAGCCAGAATCTTCATTTGCTTTTTGATTGTCAAATCTTCAAATTGTTCTGCTAGTTCTGCTATCTTTTTGTCCATCGTCATTAAAAAAAACATCAATTTTTTGCCTGTATTCCTCAGGCAGGGCTTCCAGGAAAATATCAAAGGTCTTCATAATGAATGGGCAAAGACCTGATTCTTTAATCAGTGTATCACGAACGGGAAATACAATCAACAGGAAAACTAAAATTCCCGATAGTAGAAATCCCCGCAACATACCGAAAAATCCACCCAATATACGGTCAACCGACTTGAGAGGTCCGATAACGAACAATTTTTTTATGGCATACGTGATGATTGAGCCGACAATGAGGATGGTGACAAAGATGCAAATAAACGCCGTAAAATTGGCGATATCCTGGCTCTGGATACTCTTGAACAATACCTGGCCCAGATCGCCGTAAAAAAGGAACGCCAGGATGACGGCGATAATGAAAAAAGCAAGGGAGAAGAGCTCCCTCACCAGTCCTTTAATGATGCCGAGAATTATAGAAACGCCGATCATTATAAAAAAAACAATATCCAGGATGTTGAAATGAGCCATCATATAGATTCACCCGTCAGGATTCTGTAAATCTCTTTGTACTTCTCGACTGTCTTTGTCACGACATGTTTGGGGAGCTCGGGCGGTATGGAATTGCGGTCCCAATCGGAGTTCAATAGAAAATTTCGGACAAATTGTTTGTCGAAAGCCGGAGGCTCGTCTCCTTTGGCAAACGCCTCTTCGTATTCATCCTTTTTCCAGAACCTGGAAGAGTCTGGGGTAAAGATTTCATCCATCAGAACGATGTTTCCTTCTTCGTCTTTCCCGTATTCGAATTTTGTATCGGCGAGAATGATGCCTTTTTTTGCGGCATATTCGGATACATAGTTATAAAGGGTGATGGATAGGTCGCGCACCGCGAAGGCGTCATCCTTCCCCACCAGATCCACCAATTGATGGAACGAGATGTTTTCGTCGTGACCAACATCCGCTTTTGTGGATGGGGTGAAGAGGGGTTGCGGCAGTTTTTGGCCGAATTGCAACCCTTCCTGCAACGGTATACCGCAGATATCTCCGGATTTCTGATAGGATTTCCAACCGGAGCCCACAATATAGCCACGCACAATAGCTTCCAACGGCAAGGGTTGTAATTTTTTGGTCAGAACCGACCGTTTTTCGAGAGCATCGCGGAATGACGAAAATTCTTCGAGATTTTCGGGATCGTCGCAGATCAGGTGATTCGGCACGATGGTTTCAGTGAATCTGAACCAGAAAGCGGAAATTTTATTCAATATCTGTCCCTTGCCGGGAATCAAGGAGGGAAGGATGTAATCGAAGGCGGAGATCCTGTCGGTGGAGACGATCAACAGGCGGCCGTCGATTTCGTAGACATCCCTGACCTTGCCCCGTCTGAACAGATTAAACGGCAATTCTACTTTGTCAACAGCATTCATATAAAAATCCCCTAAATTTTTTTTCTTATTAGCAATTATAATTGAATCGCGAGAATTTTTCAAATAAAAAGGGAGCCCTTTTTTAGGGCTCCCCTATTTTATGTGTTTCTAATCTTGTATCCTGATCTTCAGACAGATCATTCAAACATGTAACGGCTAGAGGATGGAATATCCAACGATCAGTCCTGCGACAACGATGGAGATCATGCTCATCAGCTTGATCAAAATATTCAACGAAGGACCGGATGTGTCTTTCAGCGGGTCGCCCACTGTATCGCCGACAACACCGGCTTTGTGCGCGGGACTGCCTTTACCGCCCAGGTTACCCTGTTCGATGTATTTTTTGGCGTTGTCCCAGGATCCACCAGCATTGGCCATAAAGATCGCCAGAACGAAACCGGATCCCAAAGAGCCGACCAACAATCCCATTACGCCCGGAACTCCAAAAATGACACCGGTGACAATGGGAGCCAGGATAGCCAGAGACGAAGGTAAAAGCATTTCCTTCTGAGCTCCAGCGATGGAGATCTGCACGCAAGATGCGTAATCGGGTTTTGTTTCGCCTTCCATGATACCTTTTATTTCACGGAACTGGCGTCTTACCTCGTCCACCATCTGGGCCGCTGCGCGTCCGACGGCTTTCATTGTCAAACCCGAGAATAGGAACGACATCATGGAACCGATAAAAATACCGGCGATGACTTTTGGGTTCATCAAATGAACCTTAAAAATCTCCATGAAGCTTTCGATGGTTATACGGTGAATCTGTTCGACTGTGGAGATAACCACATCGCCCGCTCCCACGACAACTTTCTCGCCTTTGTCGAGGATATGGCGCATACCCGCCTTGACTTCCTCGATATAGGCGGCCAACAAAGCCAAAGCGGTCAAAGCGGCGGAACCGATAGCGAAACCTTTTCCGGTTGCGGCAGTGGTATTGCCAAGAGAATCGAGAGCATCGGTCCGCTTGCGGACGCTTTCATCCAGTCCGGCCATTTCCGCGTTACCGCCCGCGTTGTCGGCGATGGGGCCGTACGCGTCGGTAGCCAATGTGATACCCAGGGTAGAAAGCATTCCAACCGCGGCAACGCCGATTCCATACAGTCCCAAAATGGGGTTTTTGAATCCACCGGCGGCGGCGAATGCTCCGATGATACCGATGACAATGGCGATAACCGGGATAGCGGTGGAAATCATACCGGAAGCGAGTCCTCCGATAATGACGGTGGCTTCACCGGTCAGTGCTTTTTCAGCCACCTCAACGGTCGGGCGATAACTATCAGAAGTGTAGTATTCAACGCTCTTACCCACTACGATACCAACTATTAAACCGATAACGACGGAGAAGAAGATACCGATATGTTCGGGCAACAATAACTTGACCGAGGCAAATGTGCCGATGATAATGATTACTGAACTCACATTGATCCCAAAACCCAGGGCTTTGAGCAACTGTTTCTGGGTGGCGCCCTCTTTGGCTCTTACCATATAGATACCGATAATGGACGCGAAGATTCCGATACCGGCGATCACCATCGGTAGAATAACTGCCTTGTAGGCCATGATAGAACCAAGTGCGGCGAACGCGGACGCTCCCAGTGCGGCAGCCGAAAGGATCGATCCGGCGTACGATTCGTATAAATCGGCTCCCATTCCGGCAACATCGCCCACATTGTCGCCGACATTATCAGCGATTGTGGCCGGGTTGCGAGGATCGTCTTCCGGGATACCGGCTTCCACTTTTCCCACTAGATCGGCGCCCACATCTGCGGCTTTGGTATAGATACCGCCGCCCACCCTGGCGAATAACGCCTGCAAGGATGCGCCCATG
>JAHELQ010000321.1 GCA_024644125.1 Candidatus Aminicenantota bacterium
TGGGAACCAACGGAGGGGGACTCAGTAAACATGATCTCTTACGCGAAAAGTTCATCCATTTCAAGAATGACACCTTCGATCCCGCCAGTCTGAGTAACAATTATGTCTTTGCCCTCTACCAGGATTCCGCTGGCCAGGTTTGGGTGGGGACATTCAATGGAGGATTGAATCGTCTGAATGCCGCAAGGGATCGATTCAAACGATATATCAACGATCCCCGGGACCCCAATAGTTTGAGTCACGATATGGTGAGCGCCATTACTGAATCCAGGGGGGTGCCGGGTTATTTGTGGATCGGTACCCAGGGTGGCGGATTGAACCGGTTAGATACGAGAACCGGTCGTTTTTCTAGTTACATGCACCGGTATGAAAATACCAACTCTCTCAGCAGTAATTTGATCCGGTGCGTTTACGAAGCTCCCTCGGAACCGGGAGTTCTCTGGATCGGTACGGATGGCGATGGTCTCAACCGATTCGATATCAAACGCAATTCTATCACGCGCTTCTACAGTAATCCTAATGTCTCTTCCACGTTGAGTCACAATGTGATCCGGGCCATATTCGAAGATAAACAGGGTAATTTGTTGGTGGGTACCTATGGCGGCGGTGTGAACATCTTTAACCGTTCGAACGGCAGCTTTTCCCATTGGCGCCATGACCCGAACGACCCGGGTAGTCTATCTAGCGATTATATCCATTGCATCCTGGAAGATAGTTCCGGCTCTTTATGGATCGGGAGCGGCGGCGGCGGCTTGAACCGGTTTGAACGGGAGGGGTCGAGGTTTACGCATTTCAGGATGAAAGAGGGACTACCCAACGACGTGGTGTATGGAATATTGGAGGATGCGTCCGGGAATCTCTGGATTAGCACCAACAAGGGGATTAGTTGCTTCAACCCTGGTTCCTCCTCATTTACGAATTACGACCTACGCGATGGTTTGCAGAGCAATGAATTCAATTTCGGGGCGTATTTCAAGGGACGTGATGGTGAAATGTTTTTCGGGGGGATCAACGGCTTCAACACGTTTTTCCCGAAGAAAATCAAGAAGAATCCCTATGTTCCTCAAATAATGATTACCGATTTCCAGCTTTTCAACAAAACCGTCGCTGTCGGTGTCAGAGGCGAATCTCCCCTCCACCGGCATATCTCGTTGACCGACAAAATTGAACTCAACCATTGGCAGAACGACATCACATTTGAGTTTGTGGCATTGAGTTACACCATACCAGAGAAAAATCAATACGCCTATAAATTAAAAGGGTACGACCTGGATTGGATTTATAGCGGGCAGGAACGGACGGCGCATTACACCAATCTCGACCCCGGCGCATATGTTTTTATGGCGAAGGGGGCCAATAACGACGGCGTCTGGAATGAGAATGGCAGAATGATTCGTCTCGTCATCCATCCTCCTATCTGGGAGACCTGGTGGGCATACGGGTTTTATGTGCTGTTGATGCTCGCGGTCCTGTGGGGCATCCGTCGCTTCGAATTGGGGCGCGAGCGTGAACGGGTGCGGTTGCGGGAATCGGAACTACGTGCGCTGGCGGCTGAGGCTGAAGCTCGCGCGGTCAAGGCTGAAAATGAACGCAAATCAGTAGAGTTGCAAGAGGCGCGCAATCTTCAACTTTCGATGCTGCCCAAGTCATTGCCGAAGCTGGCCAACCTCGATATAGATGTCTACATGAAAACCGCCGCCGAAGTCGGAGGAGATTATTATGATTTTGATACTGGAGATGATGGCACCTTGACTCTCGCCATTGGGGACGCCACAGGTCATGGAATGAGGGCCGGAACAATGGTGTCCGTCATGAAAAGTCTATTTTGGGCGGGAGCCTCCGATATGAGTATCCCGGAGTTCTTTCAAAAAAGTAGTTCGACCATAAAAAAGCTCCAGTTCTGGAATCTGTTTATGGGATTGACCATTGCCAAAATAAAGGACAATCAATGCGTCATCTCGGCCGCCGGTATGCCCCCGGTATATTATTACAAAGCTCTTACCAGGAGAGTGGAGAAAATCGCTCTCAAAGGCCCGCCGCTGGGGTCTGTACCCGATTTTTCATACCGCCAGAAAGTCATCGACCTGCAAACTGGCGATACGCTGCTCTTTCTTACAGACGGCCTGCCGGAGCTTTTCAATGAACATGACGAGATGCTTGAATATCGTTGCATCCGAAAGATGTTCGGCGAAGTGGCGCATAAAAATCCAAGAGAAATCATCGACCATTTGATCGAGATGGGCGTTCGCTGGAAAAATGGCGCCCCGCCGGACGATGATATTACCTTTATGGTTGTCAAATCCAAATGAGAGTTGTATAATATCGCCACGAAGGTGATCGAGTGAATAATTTTGATGAAAACATGTTTCCTCCGGAATTTAAAATATTTCGGATGCTGGAAAAACATGGTTGGTCGGTTGATGCCCAAAAAAAATATATCCCTCAAATTCCCGGGGACACGTTCGGCCTGGATCTACTGGCCTCCAAAAGCATTTACCACGATGGCGTAAACTACAATACAATATTGCTCATCGATTGTAAAAAGAATAATCTAAATGATTGGTTGTTTTTCACTACCAGGCAATTAGGGGAAGGCGAAGACCCATCCCGGTTGCCCATTGTGAATTGGAGTGGGAACCGTTATCTGGAGTATGCGTTGGAAAAGATTCCCTGGAAGCAACGGATGCATTCGAAGCTCCGGCAATATAACTTTCTGGAGCAGCTCTATGTTAGCGGCCGGCAGACTGTCGGCTTCAGGGAAATGCGTAAAGGCGGGCATACCCTGAGCGACGATGGGGAGATCGGATTGTATTTCGATAGGTTGGTAAAAGCTCTGGGATTCGAGCTGAATACCCTATATCGTGCCGGGAATCCTGATTCTTTTTATAATTTCAATCTTTTGCTGCCGATGGATGAGCCATTCAGGGAAGTGTACGCTTCGGGTAGCGGCGATCGCCAACCCCAGATGGAAGCACCAGATCATCTCGGCGTAGTTCACCGGTGCATTCTGGAGGGACGGGATTTTTTGGTAAAAATCGATGTGTGCACATTTCAGGCATTTGAGAAGAGGCTCTTGTTGTATGATCAGTTGCATGAATGGAATTGCACGTTTTTCGCCCATTTGATGGAGGATTTTTTCGAAGGAATATTCAAGGATCCTGCCCGAAAGGAATTCCAGTTGAAGCATTGCCGGACCAGCTTCATTCACCATCTGAACCGCGAAATCAGCGGCAATTTCCGCCATATGGAGAACAAGTTTGTGAAGGATTTGTCGCTTCGTTTCGACAGCAACCGGCAACTTCTGGAAATCGATGTCTACGCCGACGATGATGTGAATGTTTTTCTAAATGAGTCGGAAGAGGCCCGGAAGATCGCGAGAAAGTTTTTGCAAGAATGGTTCCGCTTCGACGGGCAGTTCAATTTTTCAGAACCCCTCTGGCCAATCAATCCATTCGATTCTGGCTTCTTCGGCGATCACAACTCCTTCTAAAGTAATTCTTCACGGAACCGGTAAGCCGATTGTTTTTTGAGCTCGAACTCCGGTGGAAAGTTCTTATTGACAAGATGTGGATTTTTAAGGAAAATACTAGATGCTTCAGGTTTCAGAATTAAATTATTCTATTGGCGACAGGCAATTGCTTGCGGATGTAGATTGGGTTATTCAGCCGGGAAGGCGAACTGCGCTGATTGGTCCTAATGGCGCAGGGAAGACGACGATGTTGCGTATTTTAGTGGGCCTTTTGGATTATGATTCCGGAAAAATCATCAAACCGAATCGTTACCGGATCGGTTATTTACCCCAGGAGGAATTGGAAATCGCCAATAAGCCGGTGATTGAAACGGTAATGGAGGCTCAGCTCGAATTGCAGCGGTTGGAGAAGCGGCTTCAAGAACTGCACGTGATTCTGGGCGGCGCCGAAGGAACATTGCCTGAGATACTCGAAGAGGCCGGCGATTTGCAGCATCGCTTTGAAGCTCTTGGGGGGTATCATCTCGAGTCCGAAGCGAAGAAGATCCTCTCGGGTCTTGGTTTCAAAACGGAAGATTTCAATCGTAGCCTATGGGAATTCAGCGGCGGCTGGCAGATGAGGGTCTACCTCGCCAGGATCCTCTTATTGTCTCCAGATTTGCTGCTATTGGACGAACCCACCAACCACCTGGATTTACCCTCTCTCGAATGGCTGGAGCAATATCTGCTAGGATTTAAAGGCAGCATTGTCATGGTGTCGCACGATCGCTTCTTCATCGACCGTTTGGCACAGGATATCGTCGAATTAGATCGCGGCAAGCTGGTTCGATATGCAGGAAATTACCATTTCTACGAACGGGAAAAAGAGCTCCGGGAATCGTTGTTGCGGAAAAAGATCGAAGAGCAAAAACTCGAGAAGGAGCGGCAGGAACGGTTCATCAACCGCTTCCGCTACAAAAACACCAAAGCCTCCCAGGTGCAAAGCCGCATCAAAATGCTGGAAAAGATGGAAAAACTGGAAGATCTTCCTCCGGCCCCCCCGAAAGTGGATTTCAGTATCAAGGTAGATACCACAAGTTACCGGGATGTGTTGACCATCGAGAATATGTCGTTTCGATATGAGGAGGATTGGGTATTGAATCAGTTGGACTTCAATGTCACCCGGGGCGAGAAGATCGCGATGGTGGGTGTGAACGGCGCAGGGAAAACAACTCTCACCAGGTTGATTGTTGGGCAATTGGCTCCCCAGGTGGGTATAGTGAGACTTGGAACCGGAGTGAAAGTCGGCTATTACGCCCAGCATCAGGTAGAGGCGTTGAATCTCGATGCCACTGCCTACGATGAAATTTGCTCAACGATCGCGACCAGTCAGGTACCGAAGGTTCGCGATGTGTTAGGAATTTTTCAGATTACCGGCGGGGATGTTTACAAACGGGTTGGCGTTTTAAGCGGCGGGGAAAAAGCCCGAGTTTCTCTGTCCAAGATTCTTTTGTCACCGGTAAATTTTCTGGTAATGGACGAGCCCACCAACCACCTGGACAAGTTTTCGCGGCAGGCTCTGGAAGAGGCTCTGGTAAGATATGACGGCACGCTGATCTTGATTTCACATGACCGTTATTTTCTGGACAAAATCGTGAGTAGGGTGGTGGAAATATCCGATGGGCGATTGACCGAGTATTTCGGAAATTACACTGAATATCTCGCCAAACGGGAGTCGTTGAAACGTCCTGTGGATGATGGTTTTTCAAAGCAGAAGTTGGTGTCTGACAGTAAGGTTCGTAAAGAATCGCGGCGTCTAAAGGCGGAAGCCCGCCAGACAGTCAGTAAGGAACGTAACCGGATAAATAACGATATCGAGGCTTTGGAAAAAAAAATCGAAGAATTGGAAGACAGAAAAAAAGTGGTGGAAAACCAACTGGCGCGACCGGAAACCTATGATGATGCCCCTCTGACAATACGGCTGCAAAAAGAATATTCCTCGATTAATTCTACACTTGGGCATAGTATGGAATTGTGGGAGCTACGACAGGTGGAACTTACGGAACTTTTAAGTAAAATTCCCGATTAGTGATAAATGGCTTGTAATTTTTTTCATTTTAGTCTATAAAAGTATATTGGAATCACCAAGTAATTTTACTGGCTTTTTGGAACTTCTTCACCATGTTTATAGGAGTGCATTTCTATGTCGGAAACAGTACGGATCTTGATTTTAGACGATGAAGAGAGTGTGCTGAAAAGCACGAGTATGTGGTTGCGCGGGGAAGGGTATGAAGTTTTTGCCGCGAATACTGTTGAGCAGGCGATCGATATCTTGAAGGAAAACGAGATTACTGTTTGTTTGATCGATTTGCGACTCAGAGATGAAAGCGGCTTGAATGTCGCGAAGCAGTTAAAATCGATCGACAACCTCATTCGTGTGATTATCATTACAGGCTTCCCTACTTACGATACCGCAATAAAGGCGATGAAGGCCGGGATATTCGATTATGTATCCAAGTCTGCGAATCATACGACGATTTTAAAGAAAATCCAGAATGCTGTCGATGACCGCAGCACTCTACTGACCTGGAAGAAAAAGAACCAAGAGGATCTCAAGAATATAATTTTGATAGGCCATCATCTGCTATTTAAAGAGGGGCTGGAAAGTTTTTGTGTAAAAAATCCGGAATTCAATCTACTTCACAATTATTATTCAGTCGATCACATCAAAAAAACAGATTTCAATTTTCACGCCTCTCTATTAATGATCTGTGCTGTGTGCAACCACGATTTTATCGAAACCCAGGAGGATTTGTTCCAACGCCTCAAAGTGTTTTTCCCAAAAGCGAGAATTGTAATTATAAATTGTGATTACGAAGAAAATCTGAAGGAAAAACTATTGCGTCGCGGTGTTAGGGGTTTTTTGCCTCCCAATATTGATAAGGCCCGGATGAAGCGGGCTCTTGATTGTATACTTGTGGGAGAATTCTGGGTCAGTCGCAGGCTGACAGATAAACTATTGATGGA
>JAHELQ010000322.1:0-4118 GCA_024644125.1 Candidatus Aminicenantota bacterium
GATGGAGTATCAAGGCAAACATTCCGCTTGACATTCGCTATTTGAAAAGTATATAACTTCAGTGAAGCCAAAAGGAGGTAGAATGGCGGAGATCGAAGAAAATGGAAAAATAGCCAGCATCGGACAACGAATGGCGTTGCAGGAATATTTCGTCGATTTTTTGGGAGGATTGGTGCCTGGAGTACTATTCCTGGTGGCGGCGACCTTGAGCATTGTTCCAGCATTTTACTCTTTGGGAGCGGCTCTTTCCCAAAAACATGGCGAACCCTTTTTGCAGGTATTGCAAGAATTATTCAGAGCGATCCAGCAAACTCCCAGCGCCATTTGGTTCATTCTTTTCGCCGGAGGCATTTTATTCGCGTACATCATCGGGCATATCTTCTACAGGCACGACCCCAAAACGCCTGACCGTAAAAGTTTTCCCCGTCTTAAAAAACAGCAGGAAAACGATCAGGATGAAACGTTGCGAAGAAATCTGGGATGTACGAACGAATCGGAATGCGAGTTTCCCTATCCGTACTATCACCTGTATCTAGAGCAACGAGGGTTCGGCCACCTCTGCAGCCTCGTTCCCTGGAAAGGCTCGAGTTACCATCGCAGCAAAGGTTATATAAACCTCTTGAAAATCCGCTTAAGATATTATTTCCCGGAAAAATGCGGTACCATTATCCGCAATGAGGCGCACGTCCGGTTGGCCTCCTCTACCTGGTATGTTTCAAAATTGCTCACCAGGTTTGGGATTTTAGGTGTTCTCGTGACTGGAAGCGCAATGGCGATTTCACTCTCGACCGCACAATTCCAATCGATACCATCCGCTTTTTCCTGGCATATTCTTCCTATCGTTTCTCCCATTACCGTCCTGTTATTATCCTATTATTTCCGTTGGACTATCCAAAAATTTATACACTATCAACGGCTTCGGGAGGTGTTTTATGTGTTGGAAACCGCGTATACAGCGTTTAAAAGCGATCCTGAACTCTTAAAACCTCCATTCGAGGAATTCGGTTCTCCACAACAAGTAACAAAAATACCGGATGAAAAGATGCAGAAGGTTGAATGAAAATCAATACACTTTTAATAGCCGCAATTCTAATACTTTTCGGCACAATCAGCTACGCGGACTTCAAAGGTTCGCAGATGAAAAATAAACGGGTACGAACCGCTTATAGCCAGAAGGGAGAGCTCATCAAAAAAATGTTGGACGCCCAGGGGATAAAACCCGAATCGGTGCAGATCTTCATCCGGGCCTTCAAAAAAGAACGGATTCTCCAGGTTTGGGGGAAAAACAAGAGCGACAAAACCTACAAACCTCTGGTGTCGTATCCTTTCTGTTGGACTTCGGGGGAATTGGGCCCTAAGCGTCGGCAAGGGGATATGCAAATCCCCGAAGGTTTTTATGTTATCGATCGCTTCAATCCCTGGAGCAATTTTTACCTGTCCCTGGGGATCAACTACCCCAATCAGTCGGACCGGCTCCTGGGCAACAAGCGGGACCCGGGGGGCGATATTTTCATCCACGGAGCCTGCGTCACCATCGGCTGCATCCCCATCACGGACGACAAAATAAAAGAATTGTACTTGCTGGCGGTGGAAGCCCGCAACAATGGGCAACAGAACATCCCGGTCCACATTTTCCCGGCCAGACTTACCGCCCAGGAGATGAAAAATCTAGCCTGGCTGCATGGTAAAAACAAGGGCCTGGTGACATTCTGGACCAATATCAAGGAAGGCTTCGATTATTTCGAAACACACAAGCGGATCCCCCAGGTGTCAATCCTGCCGGGAGGCGAATACCAGTTCCGCTAGATTGTTTGTGAACGCTCGACGCCGGCCCGTCTTCACGTTTCAAACCGTCGGCAATCATCCATCCTGAGATATCGATATCCTGATCGCTGGCATTGACCAGCGCCGCCGCTATATATATCGAACCCTCCTGCGGGATGACCTCCGCGAGCCGGTGGCCGGTCCAATCGTCCGTATGGAAGGATTGGGATTGAAACGCCAGAAAAAAAGCGGAAAACCTTTCCCCGGATGTTATTGTTATGATATTCCTTCCTCTATTTTTCAACATTTTCGGCAAAAATCCCGCAGCCCCGGAAAATCGCGCAATTCTTCCGGGAATTGGCGTTTATTTCGCCGGTTTATTTATTCCCCGCTTCAAGAGTCGTCGTCGCCGGTGAGTTTTAGATTGCTCGACACTTTTTCCAGGGCATTGATGAACAACCGCTCAGAAAAGCCCGCGGCAATGCCGATTGATAGGAATACAGAAAAATTCGTGTCGATGGCTTTGGCAAATTCTCCCAGAGGCAACCACTGGGCCAACACATAGACGACAAACGAGCCCGCCGCTCCCAATAACATCCTCAGCACAGTATGCGTTTTGATCAATCCGCAATTGGAAAAATTGATCGCCTCCTTCCTGGCCTTGAGAAACGCGCTCAATCCCCCGCCAAAAAATCCCAGCAGCGAGACCGCGACATACCGGAACGGTCCGGGAATCTTAAAAAGCTCAGGAAAGAAAAAGGCAATCTCGGCGACAGTAATGGCGATCACCAGGCTAATCAGCAAACAGAAACCGATAAATCTCCAGAGCGACTGCCTCAACGACACAATGCGGTTTTTGGAATTCCATTTCTGCGCTTCCCCCAATTGTTGGCAAAACAGGGCGTATTTGTCCAATTGTACTTCCGGTTGCGGTTCGGTATTGGGAGGTTCTTTTTTTGGTTCTTTCTGCTCCTTCTGCTCCTCTTGTTTCCGGCGGTATTGCAGCCGGAATGTTACAGCCGGAAGATCTTCCTTGTCGACAACCCGGGGCAACAGGGTGGTAGCCAGATTCACATAGGACCAGGCCTGGGCGAAATCCCGCTCGTATCGCGCCAATTCCAGATAAACCCGGATCATTGCCAGGGCTGAAATATAGGAGGACTGAACATCGCCCTCCACGGGCATATTATCCAACGCCAACCGCGCAAAGCCATTGACCATCAACCAGTCATGCGCGATCTCGGTCCTTGGTCCCCGTCCGAACAGTTTGAGCCCAAGACGCATAAACCGCCGCCCGTAGCCGATGTTCCTTACAATATTCTCGAACGCCTCATCCTGAATCCGTTTCATCGTTTTCAAGGCTTCGGCGGCCTTAATCATTTTCATGGCAGCCCCCCGCTCGATTTTGGTTCACGACTGGGCCGCGGCGGCTGGCTAAACAAGGACGTAAGTTTTCTCAACATGTCGAACCAGAACGGCGCGCCCATCGCGACGGCGAGAACCGTCATAAACAATCCGAAAAATTTGTACAACCATTGCCAGAATCCCCTCGGCAATCCTTGATGAAACATATCAGCCTGGTCGCTCAAATTCCAACCGATTGGGAGTCCGGTATTTTCCAATTCCGCATTCACCTGGGACAGCATGGTAATCGGCGTATCCGATGTGTTGACAAACTCTTTCCCAGCCCGTTCCTTAGCAGCCGCCACCACAGTTTCCCTGAGCATATCATACTTGTACAGATTGCGGGCGATCATGAGGGTATCCACATTCAGAACCGCCACAATCACCAACGTGAGACAACAAATGATCAGGCGGGATTTGCGTTTGTACCATTGAGTGAGTTGCTCCATTTTGTTGTCGAACCAATATTCGACTGCCTTGCGGAACGCCCGCGACACTTCTTCCTCCTGATTGGTCTCCGCTTTTATGGAATTTAAAAATCCGTTGAGTGTTTTCTTCACCTGAGGTACCGCGATTTTATCGATCATCGCTTCCAATTCCTCCACTTTCATTTGGGCGCCGTCCTTGCCAGAGACCGTGTCGATGAACGCCAGGAAAAAATGATATGAAGGAATGTAATCAGGTCTGTACATCTTTGTCTTCGAAGTGAAAAAATTGGTCAGTTTTCTACAAATACCGCTCTGGGAGACCCCCTGTAACAATGGATGCCGATACAATCTTTCCCCAATATCCCGGCCGCCCACCAGATCGACAATGCCCTCTTCCAATGTCTTGGCCCTGAGAGAGACAACCCTCGATATGATCTCTTTGAGGCTGGAACTCAACAAACTAAAAATCAAGTAGATAAAAACCAATCCAACCGCCACTTCTAAAATTTCCGAACCAAACAT
>JAHELQ010000322.1:4128-6466 GCA_024644125.1 Candidatus Aminicenantota bacterium
TTTTGCAAAACTACAAATCTATTTTGTTTTTATTGTTTCCTGAACATAGCGGGCCAGGGAAATTTTGATCCACCCATCGCAATGATAGCCGAAGTGGCTTTCGATTGTTTTGGCCTTGAGGTCAAAAATAGACGTGCTGCCAAAAATTGCGATCTCTTTAAAATCGGGGCTTCTCTGGAACCGGTCGTAATAACAAGAATTAAATGCCCTTTGGGGAGACAAAAAATCGATGAGAGATCGCGCGGTATCGTAATCGAGACCTCCATCCGGCGAACCGGCGTGCTCCAGAAGCAATTTGTTGAGGCGGTCATACCGCCATTGGATGTCGTTGACTTCGCTTGCCGCCAATTGCGCCGTCCAGGGGCGCATCGAGGTGAGCCTCAACTCAGGCACTATAAAATTGTTTGACGCCAGCACCACATCATCGCGATCTTCCCGTTGGGGCGAAAAATAAAAAGTGCCCGGGCAACGGGTGTCGGTATAATGAAGATTCACGAACCCATCGCTGTTGAATGCGTCGCCATAGAAGGGCGGGATTTCGTACAGAAGGAGTAACGACTCATTGTATTGCACTCTCAACCCGTCGTTATAACGAAGATATTCGCCACAAACCCGTCGATCGCTCCATCTGACCGCCACCCCTTTACGCAACAAGTCCCGTTCCCTCTGGCTGTAATTTTTCAATTGTTTTTGGATATCTTCGCACCCCGGTAGATGTTTACGGTACCGGCGGGGAGGAAACGAAAGAAGATAACGGACCAGGCGGTTGTCATTCTTGAATTCAAGTTTCTCCACCGCTTCTATAACGGCGGCCCGGTCACGAGTCCCGTCGGAGACAGCATAGAGCCAGGACACCCCCCTGGGAGCCTCAGCGATAATGTCTACCACATCTTCTACTCTGGAACCGTAATGAACAGCATGCCTGGACAACAACAACGAGTTGAAACCAGGGCGATGGGGATTGCACGCCGCAGACGGCACCATATCGATTCCCATAGCTACCCCGTGCAGATTCATACAGGCGATGGCCCCGATCATACCGGGAGCGGTTTGACTGACAATGGGCATTGGATTTCGACCTGGTTGCGGGTCGGGATTGTAGATTACCAGGCACGCCACATTCCGGAACACGCCGGCGTCGGGAAACATAAAATCCCTACCGAAATAATGCGCGGAACCACTTTTCGTGGCATTGCCAAAGGCCGAGAAAGCGTTGCACATCACCGGAATTTTCAGGCTCTCGCGGATCCAACGGCCGAGCCCCAATAATTTGCCCGGATAAACATGGGCCAGGATGGCGTCGATGCCCACGTTCAACATCCAGAGATCGTCCATGTTGACCCGGGTACCGGGATTGGCTTCGCGGCATCCGTCCAGCAGGCCGCGCAACTCATCGTGATACTCGCCGGGGATGTCCCTGATAGTGTTTTTTATCCAGCGATTGACAATCCAGCTCAGAATCTTGTTGATTATCCGCTCCAAAAGGCTGGGGGAAATCTTCAATCCGAGAAACGCGAATGGGATATGATCCACAAACGTGGTGGCCATCCGGGACACGCTCTCCTCCGCCATGAGCCCCATCAAAAATCCCATCTGGTAAGGACTTCCCTCGACGTAAAAGGTTCTTTTGGCTTCGCCGGTCTCGTAATTGACAGCGGAATAGTGCCGGGCGCAGATCCCGATTTTGCCCTGGAAAATTTTCACATCATGGTCTCTATCCACAAGAAAATTATCCTGTTCAAATGCGTCTATTAGTTTTTCGATTCGTTGTCCTGTGTCATGATTGGCGGGCATTCAAACTCCTTCGCATAGAATTAGGTGATCAGAAACCATGAATATAATTATATTATACTATTTATTCTTATTTTTACATCAAAATCGCATAAAAAAACACATTTTCAATCAGGTGCGACAAAAAACAATATTCCCGTTCATTATAGTTATGTCTACAGATATGGCCGCAATATCGCCGGAAGGAACAGAGAATAAATCCCGGTCCAATACCGCCAGGTCGGCATATTTTCCAATTTCGAGCGTTCCTTTGACCGGTTCCTGGAATTCCGCAAAAGCGGCGTTCAAAGTATAGGCCTCTACAGCTTGCGTCACAGTCAGTCCCTCTTCCGGGAACCAGCCGTCGCGGGTGACCGCGGCCGAGATACTCTTCAAGGGATTCAATGGAGCCACCGCCCAATCAGTGCCCAATACAATATTGACACCGCGGTCAAGAAACGAACGGACAGGATGGGCAAAGCGCTCCCGGTTGCCTATGCGCCGGACCAACCAACGCTGGTCGTCCAGACAATGGACCGGCTGGAGCGAAGCGATCACTCCCAATTGC
>JAHELQ010000323.1 GCA_024644125.1 Candidatus Aminicenantota bacterium
GATCTTTCACGGCCTGTCAAAAATCCCGATGAAGCAGATTGTCCTCTACCAATCGCCGTTCACCATTCTTAATGTAATTTCTGGTATCATCGTCTGCTTCATCTACTTCAAGAAGCATGAGATCCACCGGGACCCCCCGCAAACCGCCATCAGCGTATGGGATACCGTCAAAGACTTTTTCAACGGCATCTGGCCCATCCTGATGGTCATCCTCCTTTACTTCGCCCTGAACATCCCCCTCTACATCTCCCTCGTCCTGGCCTCAGTCATTCTCACCATCTACGTCCGCCTCACACCGAAAGAGATCATGCGCATCATGTTCACCAAAACCATGGCCCGCACCGCCATTCTATTGGCCTCGGTCATGGCGTTCCAGGGAATCATTGAGGTATCGGATCTCTCCTCCGCATTGACCCAGATGAATGTCTCGCTCCCCATGATCATCCTCTTCTCGTTCCTGATCTCATTCACCATGGGCTTTCTCACCGGAGTCAACGCAGCCTACATCGCCATTGCCTACCCCATCATCTTTCCCCTGATTCAGAACCTACCCAACTTTTTCAACCTCTCCCTCTACATCTACATCATCGGCTTCGCCGGCATCCTTCTCTCCCCCCTCCACCTCTGCCTGGTCCTCACCAGCGAATACTTCAAAACCCCCATCACCAAAGTCTACAAATACCTCATCCCCCCTGTCTTCATCATGTCCCTCGTCGCCACCATCCTCGCCTTCCTCCTTTAACCAAAGCCTTGCACTCCCACTGCATATTCCCAAATTTTTTATCCACCGGCGCAAAGCCCCAATTCCCGGTGATAGAATTCCTGGGGAGAATTCTGGTATAATGGGAATGGAATTTTATTTGCCGGAATAGGAGGCGTGTGTGGCGGTACCGTTGGTTGAAGTGACGCGAGGAAATGTCGTGGAGAAGGTGAACCGGGGTCATGTGGTGGTAGTGGGCCGGAAGCGGGAGATGGTCGCTTCGTTGGGGGATCCATATATGAGTACCTATATGCGGTCGTGCGCCAAGCCGGTTCAGGTCTTGCCGTTGGTGTTGTCCGGGGGGGCGGATGTGTACGATATCAGCGCGAACGAGTTGGCGATCATGTGCGCGTCACATTACGGGGAGGAATTTCATATCGATGTCATCGATGGTATTTTGCGAAAGATAGGCCTTGCGGAAGAGAATTTGTCGTGCGGAAGCGCCGTCTCCATCAAACGGGATTACGCGCTGGAACAGGCGCGGCGGCACATCGCCCTGGATCAGCGGTATAACGATTGTTCGGGTAAACATTGCGGCATGTTGACTATGTGTCTGCACCGGGAGTATCCGATCGTAGGCTATATCGATCCGGGCCATCCGTTACAGCGGGAAATCCTGGAGACCTTCGCGGCCTTTTGCGAAGTGGAGGCGGAGGATGTCGAGATCGGCATCGACGGTTGCTCGGTACCGGTGTTTTACTTGCCCCTCTACAACATGGCGTTAGCCTACGTCAAGTTGACCAATCCGGAAGCCTTCGATCCACACTTCGAAAAGGCGTGCCGGCGCGTTGTGGGCGCCATGACCGGTCACCCGGAGCTGGTGGCGGGGACAGGCGGGTTTTGCACTGAACTGATGCGGCACACCGGAGGACGAATGATCGGCAAGGTGGGCGCCAACGGAGTATATTGCGTCGGTGTCAAAGAGAAGGGACTCGGCCTGGCGGTAAAAATCGAGGACGGCTCCATGGAGGTGTTGTCAACCGTGGTTCTCCAGGTATTGTTGGATCTGGATCTTCTCTCCTCCCGGGAATACCAAAAACTGAAACATTTCCACAGGCCGGACATCACCAACGACCGCGGCATCGTGGTGGGAGCGCAGAGGCCCTGTTTCAAAACTTTTTAGCTCTATTTGCAGTATCATATCCTTTTGGAGGAAAAATGACAGCGAAAAAATCGATGGCGATTGTTTTACTCATTTTGATTGCCGGTGGCATATCATTTTTGCACGGCAAAAACAAAACGGAATACAAATGGAAAGTGGACGACCTACTCACCGCTCCGCGGGTGGCGGGCTACCAGCTCTCGGACAACGGGGGCTGGATGGTCTGGTCGCTCCGGAAATGGGACCTCAAAGAACAGAAACAGTATACGGAGCTTTTTCTCACCTCGTTGACAGATAAAAAGGACGATGTGCAACTGACCCGGGGGCAGGATACGTTCTCCGCAGTCCAATGGGTGCCGGGCGACCGCCAAATCAGCTTTCAAACCTCCAGGGAATTTAAAGACACCAAAAAAGGCAACCTCTGGATCATGAGCATCCACGGCGGCGAGCCCTACCCGGTCACCAATTTCAAGCACGGAATCATCGCTTATCAATGGCTGGACAAAGAACGCGTCCTGATCACCGCCAGAGAGGAAGAATCCCTGCGCGAAGCGGATATAAAAAAAGCGAAAAATACGGCGGAGGTTGTGGAGGACGAGGAACACCGCGTGATTCACCGCCTCTTTATCTATGACATCAAGACTAAAAAAACCGTCCGGTTGACAGACAATCCGAAACCCATCGAAAGCTTCATGGTATCGCCGGATAAAAAATGGGTGATTTACGTCATGAGCATGGATATGTTATACGGGCAGGATCAGGAGATCCGCCCCAGGTTTTTCCTCATGAATATCGACACCCGCGAGTCATCCGAGATATTTTCGGAACCGGAGATCAAGCCGCAAGGCGTCTTCCATTGGGCCATGGACAATAGCGGATTCTACGCCCTCTCCTCTTACAGCACTCATCCCAAATACATCATGGCGGCAGTCACCAAAGTCTTTTGGTTCGATATGACTACCCGTAAGTACCGGGAGGTCGATCTGGATTGGAACCGCTACGGCAGGGATATGACCGTTACCGGCGATGGATTCATCATGGCGCTTTTGGACGGCGTACGTTATAAGTATGCGTACTATACAAAAAAGGGCGATACCTGGAGACGCCGCTTCATCGTCGGCGATACGCAAAAAAACATCCTGGGCCTCACTCTGGCACAGGACGGCAAAACATTGCTTTATGGGCACTCCACAGCGGCAGCGCCAGTTCGTTATTACCAGGGCGAACTCAAAGGGAATCGTTTCCTTCAAAAACGGGAGGTGATGAAGGTGGAGTCGCCGCTCTACCAACGTCCCTTCGCCAAACGGGAGATCATAACCTGGAAGGGGGCGATGGATGACACCATCGAGGGCATCCTCTATTATCCATTGAACTACGAAGAGGGTAAACAGTATCCGTTGATTGTCATGATCCACGGCGGCCCGCATGGAGCGGACATGGATTTTTTCAGCGACCGTCTCTCCTATCCGGCCCACTTGATGGCGGAGCGCGGGGCGTTTTCACTGAAAGTGAACTATCATGGTAGTTCCAATTACGGCCTGCCATTCGCCGAATCCATCGCCGGGCATTACTACGAATACGAAGTGCCGGATATCGAAAGCGGAGTGGATAAGTTGATAGCGGAAAAAAAAGTGGATCCCGGGAAGCTTGGCATCATCGGATGGAGTAACGGCGCGATTCTTGGTACCGCGCTAACCATTCACTCGCCCCGCTACAAAGCCGCCAGCCTGGGGGCAGGGGATGTCAATTGGACCAGCGATTACGGCAATTGCGCGTTTGGCGTCGCATTCGACAATTACTATTTCGGCGGCCCGCCGTGGGAGAGGGCGGATCATTATGTGGCCAAATCCCCGTTGTTCAGATTGCATACCGTCGTGACCCCTACGCTGATTTTCCACGGCAGCGCGGATCGCGCGGTCCCTTATTCCCAGGGTTGGGAATATTACCGGGCCCTTAAAGTGATCGGGAAAGCACCGGTGAAGTTCATATCGTTTCCCGGCGAAGGGCACGGTCCACGCAAATTGGCGCATCAACGGGTCAAACTGGAAGAGGAGATAGCCTGGTTCGAGAAATATGTGTTCAATACCTACAAAGAGAAAAACGAATCGCTCAAGACCGGAAGCCCGCTCGAACAATTGGCGGAATACAGGAAGATCGCCCGCCACGAAGGCTTGTTCGGTGTATACAAAGAGGGCCGGCTCCTGCCGGAAACGGTGGAGTACAAAAAGATGTCCATTGGCCGCTTCGAAGTGACCCGCGCCCAATACGCCTCGTTCGCTAACGGTTACCAATTCGAGAAGGGGACAGGCAATCTTCCGGTCACCGGCGTCGGTTACGAAAAAGCGAAGGCATACGCCGCCTGGCTAAGCCAAACCACAGGCGATTCTTACCGCTTGCCCAACGCCAAAGAAGCTGGGACCCTCTATGCCAAACCTTCGGGAAACACATTCGACTATTGGGCCGGTTACGCCCTCAATCCGGATGATTATAAAAATCTCCAAAAAGAGCTGAAGGATTACGGAGATCTACCGGCGCTTCTCAAATCTGTGGGAAGTTTCCCCTCAGACGGGGAGATTCCGGTTTTCGATCTGGGTGGCAACGCTTCGGAATGGGTCGCTCAACCAGACACCACAGGCAAAGCCATGGGTGGATCCGCCGATCTCCCCTCGGACGCGAAATCCGATCTCACCTCAAAACCGTGCTACACCGGTTTCCGCGTCATCAAAGAAGAAAAGAAATAATCGCGCCCCTAAGGACAGGCCTGGCGCCTGTCCTTCTTATTTATTTTCCGATTATTTAAGGCCGGATTCAACAGAATCCCTACCAATTCCGGCGCGATGAAGTGTTGCGAAGATGGCCTTGCGATCAGCGATTCTTCTAGCGCGACACAAGAAGATAGGACTCCACCGTCGCGGATAGATAGTCCCCCAACAGATGGCTACTAGAACAATTTATCGACGTCTCCTGATCCTTCGCGCAAAACCACCGGTGGTGACTCGGTGAAGTCCACGACAGTTGAAGGAGCCATAGGCATGATACCGCCGTCCAGCACGAGATCCAGCTCATGTTTGAACATTTCCGCGATTTCGAGGGGATCGGTGAAATAATCATCCGCCCCTTTGGGCACGCTGGTACTCAGCATCGGGCGCCCCAACTCCCCCACCAGCGCCATAGACACAGCGCAATCAGGGATACGGATGCCGACGGTTTTTCGGTTTTCCAGTATACTCTTGGGAACCTCTTTGGAAGCCGGAAGAATGAATGTATACGGCCCGGGCAATACTTTTTTCATCACCCGGTACGCGTGATTGGGCACGAAGGCCCATTCGGAGACCTCCTGGATGTCCCGGCAGATGAGGCTGAGGAGTTTTTGTTTGGAGATTTTTTTTATTTTGAAGATTCGGTTGACCGCGTCTTTGTTCAAAATATCGGCAGCCAGGCCGTAGATAGTATCGGTGGGATAGACGATGACCCCGCCTTTTTGCAGCACCTTGACCGCGTGGAGGATCTGCTTCCGATGTGGGGTATAGTATTCAACTTGTTGCAGTTCGACTGCCATGAGTGTAATCCAGTCCTTTTCACTTTTTAATATCTGATATTATATTCCAAATGCGGGAAAAATTCAAATTCAACCCTTGGAAATTTTTTCAAAATCATTTACAATAAGGCGTCATTTCTCGTTTTGTCAAGTTAGAGAAAAACCGAAAATTGAGGAAAAAAATGAGATATAGTTATCTTCAATATAGTATTGCGGCGATGCTGCTCATCATCGTCCTATCTCTCCCCGGTTATGCCGGGAATGTTGAATTCCCGCTGGTCCAGGCCATGAGTTACTTCCCCTTTTCGCAAAACCGTGTGTTGGACCAGGCGGATGTGTCCGTCGGGTTGAGCCTCTATTACTCCAATATTTATTCATTCGATCTAGAAGGAGAATCATTCCACGATTTCGAGACCTCGAGTTTGTTGCTGGATGTCCGCTACGGGCTCACCGAAGGAATCACTCTGGAGTTCTACACGCGGATAACGTCTGTTTTTGGCGGGGAATTGGACAAGTTTATCGAGAACTTCCACGAATCCTTCGATCTACCTGACAATTACCGGTATGATTTCCCCCGCGATTCAGTGGTCTATTATTATAAAGACAATTTCTTCCACACCCAACGGCGCGATTACGCCTCGCCGTTGATTTTAAGCGCCTTGCTGCGGTTTTATGAAAACGACAACATCTGGTTAAAGTCCAGAATCGCGCTGGGGATCCCACTGGCGGAGCTGCCGGGATTTGTATCGGAGAAACCCTTCTTGACCGCAGGTTTGTTGGTGGGCGTCCGGAGTGGAATCTTCTCGATGGAAACATCCGGTTACTTTTCCTTTTTCAAAGCCCCCGGCTGGCTGAACGGCGAAGCCATCGATAGCCGCATCTTCTATTCCAACACCCGCCTCACTCTGGGCCGCTTCATCAGCGGATTCGTTTTCCGCACTTCCCCATTCCGGGAAGGAGACGCCGCTAACGACGCTTTTCAGGGTTATATAGGCTACCGCTTCGGCAAAGGAGTCGAGCTCCTCATCATCGAGGACTTCCATCCCTTCGACACAAC
>JAHELQ010000324.1 GCA_024644125.1 Candidatus Aminicenantota bacterium
GGGATCGCCGTTGTATGCGCCGCAGGCAATGGCGGCGGCGATAGCGTCGGGGATGATACCGATCTCTATCCGCTCTACCCCGCGTCCTATGATTTGCCCAATATTTTATCCGTCACCGCTGTGAACAACAGGGGAGAATTGGACGAATTCTCCAATTTTGGAGTGACTACAGTCGATATCGCCGCTCCTGGAATTGGAATTATGTCTACTTTCAGGAGAGGAAAAGGCTCCGAAGCCATGGCGCTATTCGGAGGGGAACGGATTACCGCCTTCAGCCTCGAATTCGGAGGCAGAACTCCCGGGATCTCGGGCTTCCTGTATGATTGCGGCAAGGGAATTACCATCGCCGACTTCCCGCCGGGGGTCCACGGCAATATCGCCCTCATCGAGCGGGGAGACGTCTTTTTTAGCCAGAAGGTAACCAACGCTCAGTTAGCCGGCGCAACCGCCGCCATCATCTATAACGACCGGGACGGAAATTTCACGGGAACCCTTCAGGATGACGCCGATTGGATTCCGGCGTTAACTATCTCGCGGGATGACGGTTTGCGCATTGCTGCTTCGAACATCTCATCGCAAGCCACTGTCATCAACCGCATTTCAAATTATGGATATAAATCCGGCACGTCGATGGCCGCGCCATTCGCCAGCGGCGCGTTGACTCTTTTGGCCCGGCATTTTCCCGGCGATGACATAGATCGAAGGCTCGCTCGTTTGTTGTTGGGGGTCAAACCAATCGACGCGTTACAAACAAAAATCCGCTACGGAGCAATTCTCGGCCTCCCGCACAGCTACATCCGTGAGCCGCTCGATGTTTCAATCCGATTTTTGCCGAATGAATCCCTATTCACAACGGAATATATCGCAAACGTATCATTCCGCCCAAATCCACGTAACGACATGTTCGACATCCAGAGTTACAGAATCTATCACGCCTCCGGCACAGAAATGGAACTCATCGCCGAGATTCCGGTTCAACCGAAGGAAACCGTTAGGCAGTATAGCGTTTTAGTACGAAAAGTTAAAAAACGTACAGCCGACCTGTACGCGGTTATCGCGGTGGATCGGAGCGGCAATAAAGGAGCGCCTGCGTTTACGCGCTGAAAAAATACTTTGAAATTTTAACATTATGTCCTATAATATCTTTTTGGAGGTTTAAATGGAATTTCCCGATTTATTGGAACGGTTTTTTAGTTATGTCAAAATCGATACGCAATCCAGTGAAATATCCGAGAGCTATCCTTCCAGCGAGAAACAATTCGACCTGTTAAAAAAGCTGAAGGATGAATGCATCGAGATGGGCCTCTCGGATGTGGTTTTGAATGATTGGGGCTATGTGCTGGCCACCTTGAAAACCAACCGGGACAACGAGGTACCCACCATCGCGCTGATCGCCCATGTGGACACATCGCCGGATGTCTCGGGCGAAAATGTCAAACCGCTGGTCCACAAGAACTACGATGGCTGCGATGTGGCGCTGCCTGGAGCGAAAGATATCGTGTTAACGGTGAAAGACAATCCATATCTTGCAGAAAAAAAAGGCCACACGCTGATTACCAGCGACGGATCGACACTGCTTGGTAGCGATGACAAAGCCGGAATCACTGAGATCATGTGCGCAATCAAATATCTGGTAGAACATCCGGATATTCCGCGTCCCAACATTCGCCTGCTATTCACCCCGGATGAAGAAATCGGTCGCGGCACCGAGCATATCACCACCGATGAGATCGGAGCGGACTTCGGCTACACCGTTGACGGAGAAAAACTGGGGGAAATCGAGGATGAGACATTTTGCGCAGACACCGTAATAATTACAGTCACCGGCGTCAATGTTCATCCCGGTTATGCCAGGAACAAAATGATCAACGCCATCAAACTGGCGGCGGAAATCGTCGAGCAATTCCCAAAAAACGGTATGTCTCCCGAAACGACGGAGAAACGCGAAGGGTACATCCACCCTCACCATTTTGTCGGAGGCAACGAACAGGCGGTGATAAAAATTCTGATCCGGGATTTCGATGAGAGCGGCCTGAAAGAAAAAGAAGACTTTCTCAAAGGGATCGTCGATAAATCGGCGACAAAATACCCGAAAGCCTCTTTTGATTTCGAAGTTCAGGAATCCTACCGCAACATGAAAATTGTGCTGGACAAATACCCACAAGTGCTTGAAAAAGCTCTCAAAGCGGTGCAAATGGCGGGAATCGCCCCCATCAAAAATATTATCCGCGGAGGTACCGACGGAGCGCGCCTCAGTTTTATGGGACTGCCAACGCCGAACATGTTTACCGGCGGCTCGAACTTCCATTCCCGATACGAATGGATCACTCTGGAAGATATGCAAAAATCCGCCGAGAGCATCGTACACTTGATGAGCCTCTGGGCACAGTAATCATTCCCCGGAAGCTGCGGAATATCTGCCGCTTCCGGGCGTTTCCCCTTGCGCCGCACTCGTTTTTGTATTATGATACTAATCCTGGAAAATATTTCCAGGTGCATTGGGAAAAAACTTTGAGGAAGGGATGAATAAATCGATAGAACAGATCAAACGGGCCATTCTGGCGGGGCATAATCTCATCAAGGTCATCACGTACGAAGAGAAACGAATCGAAGGATTGCTGGCTCAACTCTGCGAACAGCTCTTCAAGTCGCAAAACCTGTTGTTTTGGGACGTCAATAACGGGCTGGTCAAAGACCAGCAGCCGATTTCCGGTACTGAAGACCCGGTGAACGCGTTGAGCGCAGTACTCAGGGAGGCGGACCAGGGTTTCTTCATATTCCGAGACCTGGAGCCCCATATCAAAAACTCCGAGCGGGTGGTCCGCAAGCTGCGGGAACTCTACAAGCGGTTGAAAGGATCGCGGCGAATCGTGCTGATGGTTTCGGCGGATGAATTTTTCCCCGATACCTTGAAGAAAGAGCTAGAGATCGTACGCTTCGAGTTACCCGATTACGACGAGCTCAACACGTTATTCCTAAAATTCCTGCAATCAATGGAAAAATCCGGGAGACGGATCGAGCTCAACGACGCGGACAAGAAAAACTTTGTCACCGGCGTTCAGGGTCTGACCCATGATGAAGCCCACCGGGCTTTTTTGAAAGCTTTCCAGAATCAAAAGGTGATTCACCGCGATTTGATCAAATCGATCCACGAAGAAAAAAAACAATTGATTTTGAAAGAGGGTGTGCTGGAATTTTTCACCCATAAATTTACCCTCAATGACATGGGGGGATTGGAAAATCTCAAAGATTGGTTGATGAAACGGAAAAGGGCATTTGGGAAAGAGGCGCGGGATTATGGGTTGGTAAAACCCCGCGGAATCTTGACCATGGGGATATCCGGATGCGGAAAGAGTTTGTCCGCCAAGATTGTTGCCTCGTTGTGGAATCTACCCCTCTTCCGGCTGGACATGAATCTAGTGTATTCGGGTATGTCGGGATCGCCTGAAATGGTTTTTTCCCGGGCCTTAAAGACCATGGACTCGGTGGCGCCGGCAGTCCTCTGGATCGACGAAATCGAGAGCGGTATCAGCGACAAACAAGGAGACAGCTCATCATCGAGAATCCTTGGGTACTTTCTCACCTGGATGCAGGAGCACACGTCAGATGTGTTTATCGCCGCCACAGCCAACCGGATCGACTTGTTGCCCGCTGAATTGTTGCGCCGCGGTAGATTCGACCAGATCTTCTTCATCGACCTCCCTACCCGTAGAGAGCGGGAGGAAATTTTTACCATTCATCTGAAATCCAAAGAGAACGACATGGAATTGTTCAATGTTCCCCAATTGGCGCAGATCACCAAAGGCTGGTCAGGCAGCGAGATCGAGCAGGTCATCATCTCCGGCATGTACGAAGCCTTCAATCAAAACCGGAAATTAACCGAAGACGATTTATTCGCCATATTCGGAAGCTCAGTCCCCCTGTCCCTAACAATGGAAGAGCAAATCAAGAAAATCAAGTCCTGGGCGCATAACCGCGCAGCCCCGGCTTCGGCCGACAAGGAGTACTAAATCTTCTCCAAACGCACGCTGAACTGCCGCTCGATCCATAACTTTCGCGCTTCGCACGCCTGGGGCATAAATATTGTGCCGTTTTCCTCATACGCATTCCCCATGCACCCGCTACCGCAAAAATTCACCCAATGGCAATGGCGACACTGATCTATGCGTTGCGGCCGCGCGTCCACAATGCGCAAAATCTCCCGAATTCTTTTTCCCGAAACGATCTCGTCTAGAGGCGTCACCGTCACATTGCCGAGGCAAAATTCCTCACCGCCATGAAAACACTGACATGGATAGACATTGCCCGCCGGATCGATCCGGTATTGCGTACCGATGGTGCATCGATAAGGCGTTCCGACCCGGTCGATGGATAGGGAGAAACAATCTGCCAGGAGATCCAGCTTCCCTTTGAGGGTAAGAGCATTACGAGTGAGATACTCCCAAAATTCCAGTAGCTCTTCATGACCGAGGCGCAGCCGATTGTACCGCGACCTGGCTCGACCCGCCGCCGCCAGTGGGGGAAACTGGATCACCGGTATTCCCCGTTGAAGTGCGAACTCGATAATGGCGGGAACCTCATGAACATTACCCTTTACCGCGGTAAACGCGAGGCAGAGATCTTTTCCTTTTCCTGCCTCAACCAACCGATCGATACCCTGAACCGCGGATCGGAAGCTTCCCTGCCCCCGCATGCGATCATGAACCTCCGCCGAGGCTCCGTCGAGACTCACTTGAATTTTAAGCGGGCGGCATGCCAGCCGCGATACATTGTGTTTATCTAGCAATGTCCCGTTCGTTCCCACAGAGACCAAAAGCTCCCGGGATAGGGCGGCGTCGATTGCCTCGAAACAATCTTCCCGCAACAGAGGTTCGCCTCCACCGAAAGCCACCGAACCCCCCCCTGCCCGTTTGACCGCACCGATGATCTCGATTAGAGCCGGAAGCGGCAGTTCATCGAACGGACGCACTCCCGCATCCAGATAACAATGGATACAGCGCAAGTTGCAGCGCGAAGTCAGTTCGAGCGCGACCCCTCGAAACCGGTTCGGCTCCGGGGGAAGTTCATCTTCGATCGTAAACAGGCGATGGCCGGCTGCTAGATCGAGAAACGACTCCACCTGCGAAAAGGCATTCGGCGCAAGCTTGCGCGCGATCGTTTCAGCCGAATGTTTGCCGTCGCAACACTCCAGAATCTTACGACCGTCATCATTCACCAACAGCCAGGCGGGACGGTCCGGATCCAACACTAGAAAAACTGGCAACCCATCGCGCTCGCCCACCTGCTGGATAAGGGCGCTGGGGGAAAGTCTGGGAAACACACTCAAGGTTAACCGTACTCCCGAATCACATCCAACGCCCGCAATAATTCCGGCGCCGGAATACCAATCCACCACCATTTATGAAAAATGATCCCGGGGACATCCCTGGCTTCGAGTGCAACGATTCCTGCCAGGGGGACAGACATCACACCATCGATATCCACATCCGGGGCGCCCAATACCTGAGGGCCAAAACTGCAAAAAGAATTCGCCGATTCCTTGCTCGCCACCCGTTGGGCATAGACGGGAGTTTCCACTGCCATCGGAGTGAACACACAGCCCTCATTGTCCTTGAAGACGATTTTAAATTCCCGCAACGCCGAAAAAATACGCTCGCTCAACTCCTCCAACAATTCTTTGTTGCCGACGATCTGCCGCATCAATGCCAGCGGAGCATCATGCCACAGGAAGGCGCTTTCGTCCGCTCCTCCCCCATCGCCGATTCGCAGTTTTTCAAGAATCTTCAGGCTCCATGGGTCCAGAATCCCACATTCCGGCACGCATCGTTTCGGAATATAGATATAATCGAAGATATCCTCGGTGAAACTCACTTTTGTTTTCAGGTAACGGGCCAGATCTTCAAGGAAACTGTCCCGCCCTTTTAAGCGGATATCCACAAAATCGTTCTGATCATAAGTAAAAATCCTGGGTTCAAAAACATAACACATCCCTTCGAGGCCGACATCGAATTTTTCCATCACCTGGGCGACGGTCTCTCCGAGTTTCCGCATCAAGGGTTCGTTGGTCGCGATTTTGAGCTTGAGCTCTTCGCTCTTCTTTATATTCCACCTCATAATCCCTCCTCCGTTCAATTACAATCGAATAGATCGATAAATCTCCACCTTGCTATAATTATAAATATATGTAAAAAAGGCAATAATTCAACTTTAAATGGTATTTCCCCTGGAAAAGGGGTGAGACATTCTCGCGGGAAAGCTTACATCACGCGTCGATCTGGATATCCACGATTACCGGTTCGTTGCCGCGGTCACAAAACCAGGTGATCAATTCCTGTTTGAGATCGAACAGCAATTGGTACTTGCCGGGTTCCAGGGGTAGAGGGATTTCCGCCCGCAACGATACGGAGTCGCCTTTTTTGACATCCGCCGGAAGAGGGCAATCATAGAAGTTCA
>JAHELQ010000325.1 GCA_024644125.1 Candidatus Aminicenantota bacterium
CAGAGGATGGCAAGGCCGTACCCGTTGGGCTGGAATACCAATTGGGTTTTCGCCATGCCCATGGTGATGCATTTGGGCGGGGGCGCCGCCACCAACAAAAATCCGGTGTAAATATTGTTCGATTTATCCATCTCGGGGATTTTGTTCTCCGGGTCCACCACCACTCCCAATTGGTATTTGTCCGGTTGCGCGTCGGCGGGGATTATTACCGGTCCGGGCAACGCCAATGTGGCGCTTTGGCCCGGCGCCAGTGATGCGATCACTCCTCTGCCGTTTTCCAGAGGAATGCCTTCGGAGATGTTTTTGTCCCTGGACAATACCAGGCGCACTTCCACATCGCGGGCTTCCACTGTGCCGTTATTGGAGACGGTGACCGCGAAGTTATCCTCCATGGCCTGGCCGGGTTTCACGTTAACCGGGTATTTGAGCATCGGCGCCAGATCGGCCAATTCCGCGAATGTCACTTCGACCCATTGCAATGTGAATTTCTCCTTTTCCATTTTCACTTCGGAAAAAATGCCTTTCATTTTACTCGATGAGACTTTGGTGGTTGATTCCGAGAGCTGGACCCTCAGACCCGGTCTGAACGCGTTCTCCTTGATGATTTGTTGCATGGAGGGGAAATCCTCTTTGCTGAATTTCACCTCCAATTGATCTCCGTCCCTCAGATCGTGATCCCATTTAATAGTTCCTTTTTTTATTTTCGCCAGCACTGCCAGCGGTTTGCCGTTTTTGTCCGCCAACTCGATACTGGCTGAAGCATCGGGCTCCAGGCCGAATTCGTCGATGATGGCCTGCAAATGCCCGGAATTGACCAGGATGATCCGTTTTTCCTGGTCTCCTTTTGGCTCTTGCATGCCCAATACCCGCAAGCGGTCTCCGGCGTTGGCGATTGCGCAGGTGATTAATAAATAGATTGCGATGAAAAGTAATGACTTTTTCATCTTCCCTCCTAAAGTTGAATAGTCCAATTCCATTCCCCATGAACCTCTACTTATTATTATATGTGTTTTTTTCCGATTTTCTCTAAATCGGGAGTATTTGCCTTATGTACAGATGATTTTTTTGACCGATTCCAGGGCGATCTTTTTGCCGGTGATCATTAGCACGGTTGTTCGACCTTCGAAACGGCTCATTTCTTTGAGAAACGCGGCGAGCGGCAGGGCTGCCGCACCTTCCACCAACAATTGGAATGTGTCCAGAAAAAATAGGATCGCAGCGGCGATTTCCTCTTCGGTAAGCAAGAAAAAACCGTCCAGACATTGCCGGCAAATGTCGAATGTGATGGAGTTCCGCTCGATTCCGCCGGCGGTTCCATCCGCCAGGGTTGGGAGGGACGGCATTTGTATGATGCGCCCGGCTTTCACCGATTCCGCCATCACCGGCGAATGGATAGGTTGGCAACCGATGATATGGATCGCGGGGTGTTTCGTCTTTAGATATCCGGCGATTCCCGCTGCCAGACCGCCGCCCCCCACAGGAGTCAACACTGTGTCGATGCCATCCGCTTGCCGCTCGATTTCCAACGCCGCGGTCCCTTGCCCACCGATCACCTGGCGGTCGTTGTAGGGCGAGATGAAGAGCTTGCCCTCTCGCAACGCCGTTTCCCTGGCGAACGTTTCTGTCTCTTCGGTGTCCCGGCCGTGAAATACCGGCCTGATTCCCAGCGATTCCATCGCGTTGAGCTTCGCCGGGGAAATGGTTTCCGGCGCATAGACCGTTCCGTGAACTCCAAGCCGCTCCGCCGCGTAAGCGAACGCGGCTCCGTGATTGCCGGTGGAGGCGGTGACGACTCCTCTCGACAGCGTTGTACGGTCTGTCGCCAGGAGTTTGTTAAACACCCCCCGCGCTTTGAAAGAACCGGTCGTCTGTTGGTTTTCCAGTTTCAAGAACACGGAGCCTCCGGTCATGTCGCTCAACAACCGGCTGTGTTCCAGGGGCGTTTCCCGGATATATCCACGGATTCTCGCCTCCGCCAGCAAGACCTCCTGTATCAGGTCGTGTAGTGGAAATTCCGCTTTGTTTTTTGTAGGTTCCATCTCCCTTTTTTAACACGTTCCGTCAATTATATCAAGGGTTATAGGGCTTTTTTCAATGAATCGCCGCCCTCCCCCGTCGATGATTTCCACAGAAATTGTGGAAATCGTGTAAAGGGGGTAAATGAGATGGCCGTCTATCAAGTATCTCTTTATTTTGCACACTATATTAAGCAATTTTAAGGTTATTTTTCTGAAAACGCTTTTCTGATAATAGTTTAAAGGAGATCCGGGAAATGTTTTCCCTTTTGAAACCAATGTTTCATCCTGGCGGCGCCTCGATGTGTTTGTGCAAATTTTGTGTGTAAAGAAACCATACAATGTTTTGTCGGTGCAAACCGTTGAAGATGTTGAATTGTTTTCCTATTTGGATAAGATGTAAAAAAAATTTACATTGGCAATTTTAAATTCTTTGAAATGGTTGTCATGAAATTACCTGGGCGGCGTTTTTTGATTGGTGAGTGTAAAGAATATTTACATAGATAAATTTTTATTCCTTATCAAAATTGTGCAGATTTTGCAAATACCCTTTGTCAATAATGTTTTTAATATGCTGTTGCAAATTGGAATGTATTATGCTATGGCAACTTGGGGTTAAAAATTAATTTAAAAAACAAGTTAATTGGATCTCTTTTGCGCTGGATTATCGGCGGAAGCTTATGTAAAAAAAGGTGAAACCATAAATATTTACCCATAATTTTAAAAAAAGGGACTTCAGAATACTCCAGATTGTAATTCCTGAGTAACCAAAGGCTGGGAGTATGCTGAAAACCTGATTATTCCTGTTATCTCTCTAGTGTAGTCAAAAACTGGTTTTGGAATTTTATCCAACGGAGGTATTTTAGATATGGGAAGGTCTGTTTCTATCGATAAGAAGAATATCAAGGAAATTTACAAACTTACTCCTGTCCAGGAAGGAATGCTCGCTTATTATTTGCAGATTCCGGAGGACGGCGCTTTTTTTGAGCGGTTATGTGTGAGAATGACTGGAGTGCTGGAAGGGGAATGTTTTATCGCAGCCTGGAACCGGGTGGTTGAAATGAATGACTGCCTCCGCACTGTGTTCCGGTGGGAAAACATCGCTACGCCTGTGCAGATGGTGTTGCGCCGGCATCAACCGCTTCTGTTTTTCGATCACGTCAATACCGAAGTGCTCGATCTGAGGGATGTGCCCTTTTGGGTGGAGTTGCACCGGTTGGACGGGGCTGGGTATGACATGATCCTCAACTACCATCATATTATATTGGATGGGTGGAGCAGTGGAATTGTCTTGCAGGATTTTTTCGAGGCGTATGAAGCCTTGTTGGATAAAAAGGAATTTTCCCCTCCGCCCAAAACTCCATTCAAGGAATATGTGTCTTTTTTGCACACCCAGGATACTTCCCGGCAGGAGTCATTCTGGAAAAACTACCTGATATCGCGTTCGTCCACCGGCAGATATCCGGTGAAAACAAATGTTGGCACTAAAACAGGTTATTACTCCGCGAATTTCGGCAAGGACATCTGCCGGAAAATCGACGCATTTAACCGCATTCATAAAACGGTTTTGTCATCTCTCGTTTATACGGCCTGGGGATTGGTGTCGAGCCGGTATTCGGATTCGCGGGAAGTTTTGTTCGATACCACTGTTTCCGGGCGTTCGGTCCAGATCGACGGCATTCGGAACATGACCGGGTTATTGATCAACACTTTGCCGGTTTATTTAGAGTTCCAACAGGATGAGACGTTGATTGAAGCGGCGCTACGTGTCCAGGCCCATTTGAACGAGCGGCAAGAATTCGAAACCACCCCCCGGTCGGTAATTCAGGGTTTCCTGCAAAAAATGGGCGTTCCGTCTCCGTTTGATTCGGTACTGGCTGTGGAAAATTATCCGCTGGACCCGGCTTTGCGGAGTTCTGGACGGAGTTTGAGGGTAGAGGGCTTTCATATCGAGGAAAAAACCCGTCATGATGTGACGGTTCTGGTGGAATCCGGGACTGAATTGACATTCGCTGCTTCGTATGATGAAGAGCTGTTCGACGCTGGCTCGATTTCCGTTTTATTCGACCACCTGGGAAAAATTCTGGAGACGGTACTCGACTCTCCCTCGCTTCTTGTTGGAGATATATTGACGGAAGAAATGGCCGGGGCGTCGAGCTTCGCGGAGATGCTGTCGCGGCGGCGCGAAGAGTGCCCGGTCGTTCCGACTCGAATTTATGTCGCCCCCCGCGACAATGTCGAGGCACGGCTGGCAGGTATATGGGCCGCGATTTTGAATATCGATGCCAGCCTCGTTGGGATCGATAACGACTTTTTTGAATTCGGCGGCCACTCTCTCAAGGCGTCGACTCTGGCCTTACGGATCAGGGCGGAGTTTGGAGTGAAGGTTTCCCTGGGGTGGATATTCGAGCATCCAACCATCCGGCGAGAACGGGATGCTCTGGGGGATCATGATATGGATTCCGGCGTTCTACCTGATGTCGTTCCCCGGGAAGTTCGCGATTATTATCCGGTTTCCAGCGCCCAGGAGCGGCTCTATTTTTTATGGCAGTTGGACCGGAACAGTCTTGCTTATAATAGCCCCGTTTGTATGACCATAAAAGGGGATCTGGATACGACGAGGCTCCAATCATCAATTTCGATGTTAGTCCAGAACCATGAAACGTTGCGCACATCGTTTGTCTTGATAGATGGCCGGCCTCATCAACGGGTTATAAGCGATACTGATTGCAAAATTGAAGCACGGGATATTCCGTCTTTTGAGGAAGGCGACCATTCGCCTCTGGAGCAGGTTATCCGGCATTTCATCAGGCCCTTTGATCTGGGGAACGCGCCGCTTATCAGGGCGACGGTCGCTACCACTGGAGAGAATGATTATTTGTTGGCGATCGATATGCACCATATCGCCGCCGATGGTATTTCACGGGACATTTTGACTGCTGAATTGATGAGATTGTACAGTGGTGAGATCCCGGCTGCCAATCGCATCCAATACCGAGATTTTTGCCTCTGGCAGAAACGGAGGCTGGATGGCGCGGAATTACAGGATCAGAAACAGTACTGGCTTGATCTTTTCGCGGGGGAATTGCCGGATTTGAATTTGGCTACGGATTTTCCCCGCCCGGCAATTCCGAGGTATTGTGGAAAACGTTTGCGTTTTGATGTTGGTTCGCTCCATGTGGACATGTTGCGCCACTTGATGGAAAAAGGGGACGCGACGTTGTTTATGGTGTTTTTGGCGTTATTGGATGTGGTGCTGGGAAAATATTGCCGGCAGGATGAAGTTGTGGTAGGTACCGCGGTCGCCGGACGACAATTGTCGGAGATAGCGAATACCGCCGGTTTGTTTCTCGAAACACTGGCATTGAAGGGGTATCCGCGGGATGAAAAAGTGTTCCTCGACTTTTTGACGGAGGTCAGGGAATGTACTGTCGGGGCGTTCGCAAACCAGGATTATCCATTCCGGGAGTTGTTGAAAGATTTGGGAGCCGGCATATCTTTGAACCGGAATCCTTTGTTCGATGTAATGCTCATTGTGCAAAACCACCAACGACTTCAGTTACAGTTGCCAGGAATGGAAGTTCGGATTCTGGAGTTTGATCCAGGAATCGCGAAATTGGATATCACGTTTGAGGTTTTTGAGCAAGGAAATAATATCACAGTCGAACTCGAATACGACACCCATCTTTATCGCGAAGAGAGCGTAAAACGTATGTGGCGTCATGTGACTACGGTGTTGGAGCACGTGCACGCCGACGAGCGGATGGTTCTTGGTAATATCGGGCTTTTGACTGAAATGGAGCGCAGTGACATTGCGCAGACATTCAATACCGCTCTGGAAGAGTCTCCGTGTTTTATTCCAGTGCTTCGGCAATTGTTGGCAACGGCCGCGGCAGAGCCTCATCGTGTCGCTCTGACCGGGCCTACTGTTCTGGCAGACGATTCAGAAGAAATCCAAATGACTTATGGCGAGCTGATCCGGTTTTCCCGTTATCTTGCCGGGCAATTGAAAGATCGTGGGGTGAAAGAGGGTGATATTGTGAGTGTTTCCGTCAACCGGAGTGTCGAGACGATCGCGGCGTTGGCGGCAATTTGGCTGGCTGGGGCCGCCTATCTACCGGTGGATTGCGCACTACCTCCTGAACGGCGCCGGTATCTGGTGAACGATAGCTCGACGGGGTTTTCCATATCCTGTCAAAACGATGAATCGTTCGCGGAAACGACGTTATTCATCCAGCATAAAGTACTGGAGTATGTGTCGCTTTTAGCGGATGACCCGGAATTGACCGGACCTGAGTTTGAAATCTCAGTGAAAAATCAATGGCCGGCCTACATTATCTATACATCCGGTTCCACCGGGCGGCCCAAAGGTGTGTCGGTCACCCATGGGAACCTGGCCGCCAATATCGGGGCGTTTCTTCATGAGT